>CAINWC010000317.1 GCA_903854305.1 uncultured Pseudomonadota bacterium
GATGGGTTAGGCTGACAACGTTGGCGATTCATGGGCGTAAGTTTTTTCTATCAAGCCAACCGTGAGATTATGCTCAACAATTCGCTGGTTCACTAAATCTTGTAAGCGGGAGTGATATTGCTCTGGAATATGTTCTGCCATTTTTAAGGTAGCCGCCTGCGATGCGCCCATTTGTCCAAAACTTGTAAATTGTGAATTTGCTGGGCTAGTTTCACTCATTGGCGTTTCAGCGTTTTCCGCAATGTGTTTTTGATATTTTGGGTCACTACCACCAGCTGGCAGGTCTTTGGTTTGCTCGTTTTCAAAAGGGTAAACTTTATAACGCAAGTAATCAGCTAAATCTTTTGAGGTTTTACTTGGGTTGTTATAAAGTTTCATGATGTCAGCCGAAGCTTTAACAGCATCCTTGGTACCTGGCACATCTTGCCAATCTTGCAACACTTGACGTTGAATACCCACCACTTCTGCCACGGTTTTAACTTGTCGCATTTCATCGGTTGAATGCGCACCATGGTCTTGCTCGTTATAATCTTGAAAGCCTTTTACTTTGTTGTTTTCGTCGCGCTCTACATGCGATAGCACATACGAATCTTGCACCGAATGCAGAAGCTTCCCCAGATAAACTTCATTACCAGAGCTACGTGCTTGCTCAAAAAACGCTACGCTTTGTGCAATGATTTTATCGCGCACTTCGCCATTGGTGTAGGGCTTGTCTGAGGGCATCATGCTGTGCAGGTTTTGTAAGTCACCATGATGTGACCGATTAGTGATGGTGCCAAGTTTGTTGATGTCGCCGCCAATTGGAAATACTCCAGGATAGTTTAGCTTCTCTGGATTGTCAGATGGCGCATCATTCCAGCGTATGCCCGTTTCCAGTTTATCGGTATATTCCATGCCAGCTTGCTTAGCAGCTTCTTTGGTAATTGATTCGTGTACTTTGCCGCCTAACCATGTAATACCATAGGCTACCTTATATGCGGCGTTATCATTAAAAGCATCTGAACTTACGCTTTCTGGATTAGCGTAATTTTTTGGGTTATCTGCCATGTTATTTTCCTCTGCCAACATATCTACGAGCACGATTTAATAATTCTTGGCAAGTCTCGGGTGCTCTATCTGTTGAATACTCTTTCGTAATTGCTTCATTTTTGTCGAACTCACAAGAAGTTACTAGTCCGTCAGGGTCATGAGACTCAAAATTTGACGCCAATCCGTCACTAAATTGCATGGAAATCACGAGAAAGGAATTAGGGCGAGAACTATAATCTCCCAGCCAACCTTTTATGCACCCAGTATAGTTACTGGGTATTTTGTAAGGATTAGGGTAGGTAAACGAGCGGAATGAATGCCCCGCATTTTCCACATAAGCCTCTTTCGGTGGCTTAGTCAATTTACAGGCATCAGTTGTGCCATCAGGATTGCGTGGCGTAGCGCAACCACCAACCAAAGCTAGACTGGCAATTAAAAGCAAAGCATACAAAATTTTGTGCTTATTCATTAGATTTTTCTCATGCAATATTCATTTAATTTCAACATCTTTGCGCCAACTTGATGTTTTTGCAAGCCTAACGTTTGAATTAAGGGGCTGGCTTTAGCCAGTCCCGCTTGAATGATGGGTTAGGGTTTTATTCATTTTCTCAGTGAACCAAAAACAAAAACAATAAAACCCATAAATATGGACAGAGGGATACCTAGCAATATTGTTGCCATTGCCACCACAAAACCACCAAAAGTAAGCAAGGCAATAAAGCCACCGAATATACCGCAACCGTGACAACCTGCGCCCTCATCGCAGTGGCAACCTGGAATGCAATATTGGATGCCAAAGCCAATAACAACAGCAATTGCACAGATAACGATAATGGCAACACCAAATAGCAAGGTTGATGTAAAAGCTTTCATTGCTAATTGACTTGTTGGAATCGGAAGTGGTTTTGGTTCTTCAGGTTTATCCAGCTCTGCCGAGCAAATAGAACAGCTTGATGTCGCTGATAGGAGCAGAGCACCACAACTATCACAATGAAGTTTTTCGCTGTTTGACAATGTAACCCTAACGTTTGAATTAAGGGGCGCCGTTAGGCGTCCCGCTTGAATGATGGGTTAGGGGTAAATAACCCTAATAATTTTAGCCAATATTGCATGTGGTTATGCTTGCTCTTTTTTAGACATTCCCATGCCTATAAATACACTAACCCAATAAACTGGAGATACTAGAAGTGGTGTTAGGGCGGGGCCTATATCAGTGTCTCCACCACTTTTCCAAATACCCATTTCAGTGAGAGTTCCCATAATTACAAACATAATTATTAATGGTAAAAAACCATAAAAACTATAGAGCAATAAAGTACCAATTACTCCACCATGTCGTTTTGGACTTTTAGCTCTAAAGCCAAGATAACAAGCCAGTCCTGTTGCGGCTAAAATAACTATCCAGGAAACCAACATTTTTGTGTCATGCATCTATATGCCCCTAACGTTTGAGTTAAGGGGCGCCGCAAGGCGTCCCGCTTGAACGACGGGTTAGGGAAATGCCACAATAAACCTGCCACATGACCGCCCCCACCAAACTAAAAAGGTGAAACATTAACCAATGCCACACCAAACTAAAAAAACACGGCTTCCGTCGTGCCGCCCAGAAACTGCTCGCCAAGCCCACAAACCTAAACGGCGGCATGACGGAAACGGACAGAACGATTATTGCCTAAAACCGCCAACCTTGCCAACACTACCAAACCCAAACGCCACAATAAACCTAAAAACGCTGCCCTGTGAGGCAATACCAGAGCGGCTCCCAGAGCAATGGTTTTTACCAAAGCCCTAACGTTTGAATTAAGGGGCTGCGAAGCAGTCCCGCTTGAATGATGGGTTAGGGAAACACATGTTTAAATAGCTGGGTTACCCACAGAATAATTTGACCAATAAGCCCCATAAAAACTGGAAGTATGATTAAAAATGCTAAATACAACCATCCGCTTCTTTTGGGGTTCGATAACGATTTAACGCCAGCTATTGCTTCCTGTTTTTTAATTCGTTGTTGGTTGCCAAATACTGCCCCAAAATAACCCAGTGCAGAGTACATAATGCCAGCGGCAACTAGAAAAGGGCTAACAAAAAGTAATGTTTCAATAATTTTGCTAGGCGAACGTATTGCGTATATGCCAATAAGTAAAATGATCGGTGCAACACCACAAATGGTGGCCGATAATTTTGGAGGAGTTGATAAAAATAGGCCAGACAAGAAGCCTCCAATTAGTGCCAGTAACATAAAATAAGTAGCAGCTTCCATATTTCCCTAACGTTTGACATAAGGGGCGCGCTTTAGCGCGTCCCGCTTGATGGATGGGTTAGGCATACTTAGTTACTACCCCATACTGGCGAGCTGGGGCCAGAAAATGGCTGTAAATTTAAGCAATATTTAATGACTAGTTCGCCTTGGCTTTGCAAAACGAGATGCTTAATAGAATGCACGGTATATCGCTTTGGATTTTCTACTGAGTAAATTACACCAACACCATCAAGCCTTTCCCAACCAATATCATCGAATCTATCACCTACGTTAACTGCTGTGAAAGGTGAAACAGACTCAATACGGGCAACAGGTTTATGTTCACCTGACGTGTCGCATAACTCAAGAATATATTTCGTGGACATAAACGCCTAACGTAGAGTTGAGGGGCGGCGCGCTTTTGCGCCGTCCCTCTCGAACGACAGGTTAGCGGTTACAGCGATATGCATATACTTTGGCCCACCCTTTTGTTGAAACAAACCTTGAGTCATATTCATTTCAAGGCACCATATTGTTCGATGGTTTTACTAAACTTGATCGCTTGCTCTTGATATCCAACACAATGGTCTGTTGCAAGCCAAAACTTCCAGCCAGACCAACCAGCTTGTCGTCTTTCATGTGAAGTGTAGAAATCCACATAGCGAGCTAATACCTCATTATTCTTTGAATCAACCCACTCACCTTCCCATCGCCATCTGTGAAGGAAAAGTGGCCCATTACGTTTGCTCACTATCTTGATGCGCTGATTCAACATCTCCGCATCAACCCAACTATCTTGATTGCCTTCATGAGACACAAGCACGGGAGTCTTATTCGCAACCAGCGTTTCTAGCACTCCAGGATTCTCGGCCTTCCACTGTTCTGGGGTTTTATATACCCAGTATCCGGAATCCTTCGCACAGTAGATCTGATGTGTCGCAACAGTCGGCAGCCAGTCCCAGAAAGGGATCATGTACATCACCAGCGCCGCGCCCCAGCCCCACTTCTTTATGCTTTTTCCATTCTTCTTCGCATAGCTGATTGCCCCTGCCACC
>CAINWC010000318.1 GCA_903854305.1 uncultured Pseudomonadota bacterium
CCTTCAATTGATTTAACGCAATTTTCAAAACAATCAAATACTCGATCCTAAAAGGATTGACGCGCTTAATACTAAAAATTAAGATGAGCGCCTTTGATTAAATCCCCGGGGGGTATAGCTCAGCTGGGAGAGCGCTTGCATGGCATGCAAGAGGTCAGCGGTTCGATCCCGCTTACCTCCACCAAAGTTGCAGTGTTTTAAGAAATACTGCTTAGCGTTTTAAGTGTTTTGTAGTAGAATGTTGCACTTGCTTTAGTAGAAATGCAGCAAGGTTTAGTAATTCTTAGGTCCCCATCGTCTAGAGGCCTAGGACACCTCCCTTTCACGGAGGCGACCCGGGTTCGAATCCCGGTGGGGACGCCAGTTAACTCTAGCTAGTTGATTGGTATCAAAATTCATGTAATTCAATAGCTTAAAATTCAAAGTACTACACTTTAGTTATCAAATCTCCGAAAAAACTCAATTATTTAAACACAATTCAACGTGTTATTTCCGTAGACGTATTCCATTAGAATTAATTACTTACTATCACGGTAAGAAAAAAATAATACTCAGTCTTAGAACTAAAGACCTTAGAGATGCTAAATGTTTATCCCGCGTAATATCTATTTAGATTCCATGCTGCATTTAGAACATAAAATCAATATGTAATGCCTCGCCAGCTTCACCCACACATGACAAACACATCCTACAATCACCCTAGATTCAATGCAAAATATAATAGAAAAGATTGCTCACTCTAGGAGAATGGAATGGACGCTTCCCCCCGGCAACGGGCTACTGAAGTGACGTAAGGCAAGAGGAAGAAGCGGATCCTCATGGGCCGACGGCATCAAAGTGCCAAATTTGGAGGAACATAGAGTTCTTCACAGGCAACCAGAGGATCCATCATGAATTCTACCGTAATTGGCATTGATATTGCAAAACGCGTATTTCAACTTTATTGGGTTGATATTGAAACAGGAGAGATTGTGAGTTTACAGCTTAAACGTGAGAAGTTCCTAGCGTATTTTGTTAACCGGCAACCGTGCCTGATCGGCATGGAAGCTTGTGGCGGTGCCCAGCACTGGGCGCGTGAACTCATCAAGCTTGGTCATGAAGTCAAGTTGCTGGCAGGCAAGTTCGTCAAATCTTTCGTCATGGGTAATAAAAGCGATGCTGCTGATGCCAAGGCCATCTGGATTGCCGTCCAGCAACCAGGCGTTAAGCCGATTGCAATTAAGACAGAACAGCAACAAGCCATTCTTGCGCTGCACCGTATGCGACAAGGCCTGATCAAGGTGCGCACCATGCAAGTCAATGCGCTGCGTGGTTTGCTTACTGAATACGGTGAAGTTATGCCACAAGGTAAGGCCGGACTTCGCAAAGGCATTGCAGTCGCACTTGAACGTACTGCAGAGCGATTGCCAGGCATTGTCATTGAAGCCTTGCGTGAGCAATGGCAACGGATTACTGAGTTGGACACACAGATGGTTGAAATTGAACGTAAGTTACAAAGCTGGCTTAAATCAAATCTGGCCGCCAAGGCCATTGCCAATATTCCTGGAGTAGGTCTGCTGACGGCGACGGCCGCTGTGGCCACCATGGGTGATGCCAAAGCCTTCAGGTCCGGGCGTGAGTTTGCGGCCTGGGTAGGCTTAGTGCCAAAACAGACTGGCACTGGAGGTAAAACGAGATTACTGGGTATCAGCAAACGCGGTGATACTTATTTGAGAACATTGCTCATCCACGGCGCCCGCTCGGTACTGATGCACGCCAAGCAGCCCGGCGCGTGGGTAGATGAATTAGGCAAGCGCAGACCATCGAATGTCGTGGTGGTTGCGTTAGCTAACAAGATGGCGCGGACGATCTGGGCGATGTTAGCTCATGAGCGGGCGTACCAAGGTGACTGGGTCAGTATCAAGCCAGCATGATACGAAGATGCTGAACTGGTTTAGAGAATAACGAAAGATACAAAGGAATGAATGCTGAAAGATTGCGATAGGTAAAAAATTGTGTGATGGCAAACAGGTCAGACCGTGGCTTGCTAAACCTGAATAATCAACCGGACATCAATAGTCCGCTAGGAGAATAAGGGGCAAGTCAGCGAAATCCATCGAGGCCCGCAGGAACGTATTCTGCAACAAGGCCGGATATAGAACTGCAGCCTTATCTTGTTGGCTAAAACACAAAGAAAACCCTTGGCAATCGGGAAGCGTCCATATAGTATCTTTATGGAACGCTGGGTTTTATATGCATTTATCTCCATGTGTTTTGCTGGCTTTACCTCTGTGGTCGCCAAGCAAGGGCTTGCGGGCATTTCAGCCGAATTAGGGTTAACAGTACGGACCATTTTTGTTTGTGTATTTGTGCTGATATTTGCTGCATTAGCGGTAGACCCCGTTGAACTGAAATCACTGCAAAAAGTGAATTATGTGTGGTTAGGCCTATCGGGCATTACCACGGCGGGCTCGTGGATTTTTTACTACAAAGCCCTGAAAATGGGTGATGTCGCCACGGTTGCGCTCATCGATAAAGGTAGTGTGGTCATCGCTATCATACTGGCATGGGTGCTACTTAAAGAAGTAATTACCCTACGCATGATATTCGGCGCAGCATTTATTATGCTTGGTTTACTCATCATTGCCAAAAAATAGCGTGCGTTAAATCCTGTTGTATTCAAGTAGCCATCTATTTGAAATAGAGTGATTATATTTGGTATGTATAAAATACATCTTCAATTCAATGTACGACTTTACAAGTATGGTTAACGATGTTAACTTAACGTCGTTAACCAGCTGCTATGCTC
>CAINWC010000319.1 GCA_903854305.1 uncultured Pseudomonadota bacterium
GAACTGATTATGCATAACGCGCCATTTGATGTGGGTTTTTTGAATTGTGAATTCGGTTTAATCGAACAAAAGCCTGTTGAAAGCATCGCTGCAAAAATCACAGATACGCTGAAGATTGCCAAAGAAATGCGCCCTGGCCAGCGGAATAGCTTGGATGCGCTTTGTAGGCACTTTGGGATAGATAACTCAAGGCGCACTTTACATGGCGCGTTGTTGGATGCGGAATTGTTAGCTGAAGTGTATATGGCGATGACGCGTGGTCAGGATAGCTTGATGATGGAGCTAGATAAACCGAGTCAAAGTGGCAATGAGTCTACGCCGCAGATTTCACAACCGCTGTTCGTCAAACTGGCGAATGAAGCAGAGGTTTTAGCGCATCAGACTTATTTAGCGTCACTAGCAAAGTCTGGTGATTGTTTATGGAGCACACTTGAGTTACAAGCCACTCAAGAAAAACTGGGAAGCTAAAATATGAATAAAACAATTATTGTGACCGGAGGCGCTGGTTTTATTGGTGCTAATTTTGTACTTGAATGGGTTAAGCAGGGGTTAGGTACTGTTGTTAACTTAGACAAACTGACCTATGCAGGTAATTTAGAGAATCTTGTCGAGATTCAACATCACCCGGCACATGTTTTTGTGCATGGTGATATTGGAGATCAAGCTTTAGTCGCTAAGTTACTCGCTGAGCATCAACCATGCGCGATTATAAATTTTGCAGCAGAAAGTCATGTAGATCGGTCTATTCATGGCCCTGAAGACTTTATTCAAACGAATGTTGTAGGTACGTTGCATCTGCTAGAAGCCGTTCGAGCATATTGGGCTAACTTGAACGAAGAGCATCGTAAGAACTTTCGTTTCTTACATGTTTCAACTGATGAAGTGTATGGTTCACTTAGTAAGGATGAGGCTGCGTTTACAGAAACACATGCTTATGCACCTAATAGCCCTTATTCAGCATCTAAGGCAGCCTCCGACCACTTGGTCCGCGCTTATCATCATACTTATGGATTACCTACGCTCACTACTAATTGCTCTAATAATTACGGCCCGCATCATTTTCCTGAAAAACTAATTCCTTTAGTGATACACAATGCGCTGGCAGACAAGCCTTTGCCGATTTATGGTACTGGTCAGCAGATTCGTGATTGGTTGTATGTCGAGGATCATTGTGCAGCGATTAGACGCGTGTTGGAAGCCGGGAAAGTGGGTGAGGTGTATAACGTGGGTGGCTGGAATGAAAAGCCGAATATTGAAGTTGTGAAAGTCCTTTGTAGAATGCTGGACGCTAAAAAGCCGCGTACAGATGGAAAATCCTATGTGGATCAAATTACTTATGTTGAAGATCGGCTGGGACATGATCAGCGTTATGCGATTGATGCGACAAAAATAGCGAATGAATTAGCGTGGAAGCCAAAGGAAACTTTTGATTCCGGCATTGAAAAAACCGTCAATTGGTATCTTGAAAATCAAGACTGGGTAAATAATGTTGCCAGTGGAGAATACCGCCATTGGGTGCAAAAACATTACGTTGATCGCGGTGAAGAGTTAGCCTGATGAAAGTTACGTGTATCAAGCTGCGTTTATGCAAGCGCTTGTTTTTCGTTAAGCTAATGACTTAGCTTAACGCATCAGCCCAGTTATTCGGCGTTTCATATAAACGTACTTTTTCTAGTTTTAAGTGATTACCGTAAGTGTCGTTATACTTGCTTTTTAGTATCTTAAACGCTTCGCTAGCCATATTTTCTGCTGTTGGCACCGTTGGAAATATCACAGTTTTGTGGTTTGGAAGTGTATTCAGAAAATTGAGTACTTCTGTGTCATGCTGGTACACCAGAAAAGCATGGTCCCACACGTCGATAACAGATGTTTTTGCAATGGATTTTACGTCTGAAAAGTCCATCACCATCCCATTTTCTGAAGCGTCTTCACGGGTAATAATATCACCGGAAAGCGTTATTTCCATGGCATAACGATGGCCATGTAAATTTCTACATTGACTTTTATGGCTAGGAATACGGTGTCCAGCATCAAATTCAAGGCGAGTGGTAATATGCATGAGGGTCACTTAAAAGTTTCGTAAATTCAAAACGTGGCGTCTATTATACGCTGACTAATAACGATTTTTTTGGCTTAGATTTGACCATTAGATTCAAACATATCGTGCCATGCGATAAATTCATTAAATGGCATAGGCTTTGCATAATAGTAGCCTTGAATTTTTTCACACTTCATTTTTTTTAGAATATTCAGGCATGCTAAGTTCTCCACGCCTTCTGCTACAACCTCCTTGCCAAGGCTATGTGCCAGCTTCACTACTGACTCAACAATTTGTTTGTCTTCAGTTGATGTTGCAATACTTCGCACAAAAGACTGATCAATTTTAACAAAGTCAATCGGCATGTTGCGCAGGCGTGCCATAGATGAATAACCTGTACCAAAATCATCTAGCGCAAGTTTGCAGCCTAATGCCACTATTTTATCAATGATCTGAGCTACTTTTAACTCATCAATCAGTAAGTCATTTTCAGTGACTTCAATGACTAAATCTTTGGCAGATATTTCCCAAAGTGCAATTGATTGTGCAAGCATCTCCGCTAGGTCTTCATCTAAGAGATCTGTACCGCCCAAATTAATGGTAAGTGAGAGTCTACGTTGATACATCGATATGAATTCAGCGCATTGCCGACAAGCAGTATTAATGAGCCAGCGGATGAATACCTTACCAAACCCTTTTTTGTAAATAGTATCTATCAGTTTAACAGGTGATATGGATGGCCATTCCTGGCTTGTCCACCTTAATAAAACTTCAGCGCTGACACAGGTTTCTTTTGCGTCTTGCTCATAATTTAGACTAATAATCGGTTGTAGGTGTATGGTTAATTCACTTCGTTGCAATGCTTCGATAATGGCTTCATCAAGTAGATGATTATTCATGAATGATGAAGCAATATGTTGGTCGTAGATTTTAATGCGCTCATTTTTGATAATGGCATGATGTAAGGCTAATCTAGCATTTTCAAATAATGAGATGGCGTTTAAATGTGTATGAAATGTACTTATGCCGCCAAAATAAGGGGCTAATATTAAAGTCACATTCTTGAGCGGCAATGCCGACTCAAACGCATGTAAGAGTCTTGATATGATGAGGTTAAGTTGTGTCGGGAAGGATAATGGGTCAATTAAAATGGCGAGCTCAATTGGACCAACCTGAAACAGGGTTGTATTTTCATGCAAAAGCATCTGAATCACTTGAATTGCGGCTAACATTAAATCTGATGAGGCTACGTTCAGCTGTGACTCCTCATCAAAATTAACATTTAGGTTGATTAAAATCAAACCTAAGTACGATGGATCTGCATTTATTTGGCTTGAGTAGACGGTTGTATTTTCCGTATCGCTTTGTAACTGCTGTTGAAGTAGGGCAATCAATAGTTGTTGATTCGGTAGCTCTGAGTCTACATTGAAATTTTGTGCATAACTCAATTTATATTGATCAAGTTGATTCGTTGCGCGAGCTAGCAGATGCATCAGTAAGCTTTGAAACCTGCTCCCTTCTGAACCACTATCACTGAGAAGCGTCAGTGTTTCGTTTTTTGTAGGCTGTAATGTTAAACAACGAGCTAAAAGAAAAGCTGAATCTAAAGTAGCGCCAGCCTTGTAAGCATTTAGCCATGCTAGTAGCCATTGATGAATGCGATGATTAAACTGAGGCCAACTCAACTTTTCCGGCCAAAAGCTAATAAGTTGATACAAAACTTCTAATGTGTTTGCTTCTCTGTTATAGGGTGCCGCATTGATCAACTGATGAAAAATATGCGGATTAAATTTGTAATCACCAATGACGTCAGCGGCTTTTAATTGGTAGCCAGCCATGATTTGTAGCAGTAGATTGGGTGTTAGATCTAACTCAAAGTGTTGATGAAGCGATGGGTTATTTGAGTGAACCTTGCGCTTCAGTATTTGGTTTGAAGTATCAACCATAATAATTACTAGCGTTTAAACCATAGCTGTCTGGCGGTAATCCCCGAACAATTTTATAAGGCTCACCGCTAGGGGTTGGTGGTGCGTTGATCAGGTTGATTGTGGCTGGATATTCGTTTTTAGTTTTATCTGGATTAAGCAGTATCATCACTCTTGGTAGTAAACGACGCACGCTGTTTTGTTGAATAACTACGCCAACTTCTCCAGAATTAAGCTCGACCAGTGAACCTACAGGGTACATGCCTAAAAACTGTACGAGCTGATCAATTAATACGCCATTAAATTTAATATCCCGTACAGCATGGATTTCTTCTAATGCCACTTGGTTATAAACGCCTTTTGCATAGATCTTATTGGTAGTAAGTGCGCAGTATGTGTCTACTAAGCCCGACATCTGGCCCGTTAAGCTAATTTGATTGCCAGAAAGTTGATAGGGATAGCCGCTACCATCAATACGTTCATGATGTTGCGATACGGTTAAAATGACCGTGCCCGATATATTGTCAGTGACTTCAAGTAGCTCCATCGCATATTCAACATGCATTTTAAGTTGCTCAAACTCTTCGTCGGTAATTTTTTCAAGCTTGTGTAAAATCTCATGCGGAATTTTAGATTTGCCTATATCTTGCAGTAGTCCAGCGAGACCTAGATCCTTCACCTGCTTTTTAGGCAATGACAAAAAGCTTGCGAGCGCCATGAGTGTAATTGAAACATTGAGTGCATGATTGTAAGCAATGTTATCAGATTGCTTTAGTTTGGCTAACCAAATTAAAGCATCTGGGTTTCGTTCAATACTCTCTACCATACTATCTAACGCAACATTGAGATTACTTAAATCAATCTCCTGGTTGAGGGCAAGCGCTTTAAATATATCCCGTATTGCCGTTTGAGTTTGTTCATATACAGGGTAGATTTCAGCAATTTCATACTCGACTGCGGGCGCTTCTTGAAAAATAATATTTTTAAAATCGACATTATTATTTTGTGCATTAACCGCATTTGATTTTAGTTTCTTTTGTTTGCCACCCCAATGAGTAAGCCTTAACACTAAACTTGAAAAATCAGTTTTGATTTGACTTACTAACGACGGGTGTTTATGAATCCTGATAGTTATCGGCGTTATAGAGAGTTCATTTATTATATTTTCTAAGTTAATCAGGTCAGGATTATTAGTATGATTTGGTTCGATATTATTGAAGTGCTGATTAGTCGCTTTAATTTCTTTTAAAATATC
>CAINWC010000320.1 GCA_903854305.1 uncultured Pseudomonadota bacterium
GGTATTGAGATTAATATTTTCAATATCTCAAAAATTAACTCCGAAGTGCGAGGCGGTAAATCGCCACGCATTAAACGACTTTCGGAATACCTAGGGCAAAGTTACTTTGAGTATCTGGCTAGTTTGCCAGAGCTGGTGTTGTTGATGGATGAGTCTCACAGATACCGCGCCAGTGCAGGTGTCAAGGCACTAAATGATCTTAAACCGCTAATGGGTTTGGAGTTGACTGCTACGCCATTTGTTGAAGCGGGCAGTGGTAAAACCGTGCCATTTAAAAATGTAGTGATGGATTACCCATTAGCTAGGGCAATTGAAGATGGTTTTGTAAAAGAGCCTGCGGTGGTGACACAGCAAAACTTTAACCCTGCTGACCATAGCGCAGAACAACTTGAGCGCATTAAACTCATGGATGGCGTGCGTGTGCATGAGGAAACTAAAGTGCATCTCTTAACGTATTCACAACAAAAAGGTGAAAAGCTGGTGAAACCTTTTATGTTAGTGATTGCGCGAGACACCACCCATGCCAGCCAGTTAATGGCTTTAATGCAATCAAATGATTTCTTTAATGGGCGTTATGCGGGCAAAGTCATACAAGTGGATAGCGGCACAACAAGCGGCGCTGAAGGTGACGAGGTTATTCAAAAATTGCTGGCTGTAGAAAGCTACGATGAACCAACTGAAATTGTGATTCACGTGAATATGCTGAAAGAAGGTTGGGATGTAACTAACCTTTACACCATTGTGCCGTTGCGCGCTGCCAATGCGCGCACATTGATTGAGCAATCCATTGGCCGTGGCTTACGTTTACCTTATGGGCGTAAAACTGGAGATGAAGCGGTAGATCGATTAAATATTATTGCGCATGACCGCTTTCAAGAGGTGGTTGATGAAGCCGGTCGTGGGGATTCGCCAATCCGTATGCGCCAATTGAAGCTAGACCCTGAAGGAGGCACAGCTAATACGATGCGTACTGTATTAGTAAATTCCACCATCGATACTTTATTGGGTTTAGATGCTGCAAATACCCATCCGCTTACGGCCTCTGCCGGCGTTTATATTCCTGCTGCACCAGCCACTCGACTTTACACGGCTGAACAGTCCAAAGTGGCGTATGTAGCAATGGATGTAATTAATGAAATGAGTAGAGTGCAGAGTTTTGCGCCGACCAGTGCATCATTATCGACCCAAGAAGTACAGCAAGAAATTATTAAGCGCGTTGAAGCGATGGTGACACCTCAACAAGCTGAGTTACTACCTAGTAACGGTCCAAGCATTGCCGATATTGTTAGAAAGACCGTTGAGTTAGTCACAAAACATACGATTGATATTCCTAGAATTTCAGTTGTACCCAAAGGTGCGGTTAAAAGTGGGTATAAATCTTTTGCCTTAGATGTATCTAAGATGCATTTTCAGCCGCAAGACCAGCAATTAGTTGGACGTGGCCTGCAAACAGGTAAAGATATACTGTACGGCCAAGCTTCAAGCGTTACTGAGTCTAGGCTGGAAGATTACATTGTGCGTGAGTTAATCAATTTTGATGATGTCTCTTACGATGAGCATGCTGAACTTATTTACAATCTGGCTGGCCAAGCCGTAAATCACTTTAAGTCTTATCTAAAAACAGCGGATGAGCTTCATAATGTGCTGCAGAATCAATGCAAAGCAATTGCCGATAATATTCACCTGCAAATGTTTCAGCACTACTTTGAAGACGCTTCTGAGTCTGAGGTTGTTATCAGCCAAGGATTTACGCCGTTAAAACCAAGTGCGATTACCACCGAAGGTGAAGTGCTAACGCTACATCAAGCACCTCCTGAAAAAAGGAAAATTGCACAAGTGGTGTATGGCGGCTTTGATAAATGTGCATACAATTACCAAAAATTTCATTCAGACACTGAGCGCGTTTTTGCGTCAATTCTTGAGCGTGATTCTTTACTATGGTTTAGGCCATTATCTGGGCAGTTCAATATTTACTATCGAGATGGTGTGAATCAGCCTGAATACGTACCAGACTTTGTCGCGACAACAAATGACTTTAACTTTATGATCGAAACAAAGAAAGCTGGAGATATTGAATCGACTGAAGTGACCACCAAAGCTACGGCCGCTAGGGAGTGGTGCAAGCA
>CAINWC010000321.1 GCA_903854305.1 uncultured Pseudomonadota bacterium
CGCGTAATACTTCTAATACTTTTCGATCAAACTCCGGCAACTCATCTAAAAACAATACACCATGATGCGCTAAGGAAATCTCTCCCGGACGCGGTATACCACCGCCGCCGACCAATGCTACAGCTGATGCTGTGTGGTGCGGCGCTCTGTAGGGTCTGCGTTTCCAGTTTGCTAGCTTGTAATTGCCATTGAGTGACTGTATAGCGGCTGCCTCTAAAGCTTCCGACTCGGTCATGGTGGGTAATATGCCAACAAAACGTGAGGCAAGCATGCTTTTACCTGTGCCCGGCGGACCGCTCATAATGACGCTATGCCCACCAGCCGCCGCGATTTCTAGCGCCCGTTTAGGCATACTTTGCGCTTTTACATCACTAAAATCCGGGTAAGAAACCTCTTGAACATCATCAACCGGCGCTAATTGCGTTAATGCCGCATGCCCACTTAAGTGCGCGCACACTTCAAGCAAAGATTTTGCCGGGTAGATAATCGCCTCGCGAACGAGCGCTGCTTCTGCCGCACTCGTTTGGGGCAATATAAACGCACGTTTTTGTTGCATGTTTTCATTGTCAGGATTTATATCACGCATCATGCTAGAGGTCATGGCTAGCGCGCCACGGATTGGCCGCAAGTCGCCAGTAAGCGCTAACTCACCTGCGAATTCATAGCAAGATAAGGCTTCGCTAGGAATCTGCCCAGACGCCGCTAAAATACCGAGTGCAATCGGCAAATCATAACGCCCGCTTTCTTTTGGCAAATCGGCTGGAGCAAGATTCACTGTAATACGTCGTGCTGGAAACTCAAATTGCGCAGTTTGCAAAGCTGCACGCACACGATCCTTACTCTCTTTCACCTCAGCTTCAGGTAAGCCGACAATCATAAAGCTAGGCAAGCCGTTGGCCAAATGCACCTCAACGACCACTTCTGGTGCATCCATGCCACTTAAGGCACGGCTATATAAAACTGCCAAGCTCATCGTTACTATTTGCCCTGTTCCGCGACTTGGTTTGCTTGTATCAAAGCCTCAAGAGCAACAAGCTTAGCTTCCAGTTGCTCCAGCTTTTGTCTAGTGTTTACAAGCACTTCCGCTTGCACATCAAACTCTTCACGCGAAACAAGCTCCATTTTGGTGAATACGCTCTTTAATAGTGCATGCATGTTCTTTTCAACATCACCAAGCGGAGAGCCGCTTACTACCTCTTTGATTTTATTGGATATTTCACTTAATTTTTCAGCGCTTAACATATCGTTCCCTTAACTTTAGCTTGTAGTTTATCAGGTTTTAATGCATAAATACAAAAGTCGTAATGATTAAATCATGTTTATCCTATTGATTGTAAACAATATTTATTGTTGGCACGGGCGTTGCTTATATTCCACGGAGTACTTTTTAATTTCATCAATCTTCAGGAGTAATCCATTATGCGTAAATCACTATTATCAATCGCAGTTTTAAGTGCACTCACACTACCGACCTTATCACATGCTGAGGATGCGGCTGCACCGGTGGCTGCGCCAGCTGCAGCTCCAGCCGCACCAACACCTACATGGACTTTTCCAAGCACCATTTCTTTTGTAAGTGATTATATTTGGCATGGTCAATCGCAAACTTGGGGAAAACCCGCTTTGCAAGCAGGGATTGAAGCGGACCACGCTTCAGGTTTTTATGCTGGACTTTGGGGCTCTAATGTATCTAGTCACTGGTTAGCCGATGCCAATCTAGAAACTGACTGGTCTGTTGGATTCCGCAACGCATTTGCGACTGATTTCAAATACGATATAGGCGGCACTTATGTTTATTACCCTAGCGCTGATTTTAGTAAAGCGCCAGTTTTTGCCTATACCAGTTCAAAACTAAATACGGTTGAGCTATACGGAAATATTGGCTGGAAGTGGTTGAATTTTAAAGTTGGCTACAATCCAACTAAGTTTTATGGCTGGAATACTAACAACTCAGGCGGGCCAGGCGTAGGTGCTAACTCACCGAGCTTTGCAGGCGATACTAATGCTGGCGTCAATGCTGGCGGCTCTACCAGCGGCACTTACTATTACGTGGCCAGCGGAAGCTATGACGTGGTACCTGGCTTAAACTTGGCAGGTGAGGTGGGTCATCAAGTGATTGCTAACAGTACTGGCTTAGATTGGACTTGGTACAAAGTCGGCGCAACAAAAAGTTTTGATGGTGGTTGGGCTGTAAATGCCTTTTACACCGGCACTTCAGGTAGTAGCGCTTACAAAAACTTTGCTTCATTTGATAGAGCTACAGACAGCAGCAGTATCGACAAAAGCAAGTTAGTGATTGGCTTGAGCAAGAGTTTCTAAGCCTTTATTTCTATGTATGAGCTAACTTGTACTGTTAGCTCATTTTAAAAGTTGCGTAACTAAATGGTCCAACAGGAGAAAAATATGAAATTTGTATCCGCAATTATCAAGCCATTTAAGCTTGACGAGGTTAGGGAAGCGCTATCCGCCATTGGCGTTCAAGGCATTACCGTTACCGAAGTTAAAGGTTTTGGTCGCCAAAAGGGTCACACGGAGTTGTATCGTGGGGCTGAATACGTGGTAGATTTCTTGCCTAAAGTTAAATTAGAGGTCGCAATTAAAGATGAACTACTCGACCAAGTAGTGGATGCAATTGAAAAATCTGCGGCCACAGGCAAAATCTGTGATGGCAAAATTTTTGTCTTCAATCTCGAACAAGTTTATCGCATTCGTACCGGTGAAACCGGCATCGAAGCTTTATAAGGAGATCAAAATGAAAAAAATACTTTCGATGCTTGCCTTAATCACTACATTGGGCTTTGGTTTAATCGGCAATACATTTGCTGATGATGCCGTACCAGTCGCAGATGCTGCGCCTGCTGCCGTAATGCCAGAAGCAGCAGCTAACGTTGCGACACCTGCAACGGCAGAAGCCGCACCTGTGGCGACAGCGACACCACCAGTCCCGAACAAGGGTGACACTGCTTGGATGCTCATGGCAACCGTTCTGGTTACGCTCATGGCGATTCCTGGCTTGGGCTTATTTTATGGTGGTTTAGTTCGCCAAAAAAACATGCTATCTGTACTCATGCAAACATTCATGATCTTTTCACTAATGGGCGTACTTTGGGCAATTTACGGTTATAGCGTGGCGTTCACTGGTGGCAATCCCTTCTTTGGAGGCTTGAGCAAAGCTTTTTTATTAGGCATAACACCTGACTCCGTTGGCGCTACATTCAGCAAAGGCGTTTATATTCCTGAATTTGTGTTTGCTGCTTTCCAACTCACTTTTGCTGCGATTACACCTGCGCTGATTATTGGTGCATTTGCTGAGCGCATGAAGTTTTCAGCAATCTTAGCGTTCATGGTGTTGTGGTTCACATTTGCTTACTTACCAATGGCACACATGGTTTGGTATTGGGATGGTCCTGACGCGATTACAGATGCAGCTTCACTGGCAACAGTTACTGCTAATGGTGGTTGGTTGTGGGCTAAGGGTGCATTAGACTTTGCTGGTGGTACTGTAGTGCATATCAACGCAGGTGTAGCAGGTTTAGTGGCAGCATTCATGGTGGGCAAACGGATTGGTTACGGTAAAGAATCAATGACGCCACATAGCTTAACCTTAACAATGGTTGGTGCGGCTTTGCTTTGGGTGGGTTGGTTTGGCTTTAATGCAGGTTCTAATCTTGAAGCAAACGGTTTCGCAGCATTAGCATTAGTGAATACCATGATTGCAACAGGTGCGGCTACATTGTCTTGGTCATTCTCAGAATGGCTACTTAAAGGCAAACCATCTATGTTAGGTGCCGCTTCTGGTGCGGTTGCCGGCTTGGTGGCTATTACGCCAGCCTGTGGTTTTGTCGGCCCAATGGGCGCTATTATAATCGGCTTACTTGTATCTCCAATCTGCTACTTCATGGTAGCTAAAGTGAAATACATGATTGGTTACGATGATGCGCTTGATGTATTTGGTGTGCATGCAATTGGCGGTATGTTTGGCGCATTAGCTACAGGTGTGTTTGTAAACCCTGCATTGGGTGGCATGGGTGTGTATGATTATGTAGCAAACAAAGTAGGTACTTACGACTTTGCCGCACAAATGACTGCACAAATCTATGCTGTAGGTACGGCAGTGGTACTTTCAGCAACGGTTTCATTCATTGCGCTAAAAATTATTGATGTGTTAATTGGTTTACGTGTAAGTGAAGAATCTGAACGTGAAGGTTTAGATACTACTGAACATGGTGAACGTGCATATCACATGTAAGGCATTGTTAAGATAGACAAAATGGGCGCTTAGGCGCCCATTTTTATTTAGCCTTTAGCATCATCATTAACCGTAGCACTTGACACATACAACCAAACAACTAATTATGTAGTGATGAAGTTGATCTCTGACATTCCAGCTGAATTTAAAAACACCGCAGCCATTTTTATTGCACTGGGTGATGAGCACCGCCAGCGCATTTTACTTGCCTTTGAAAAAGGTGAAAAATTGAACATTCTGCAAATCGTATCCACCACCACACTTAGCCGCACCGCGGTCACGCATCATTTAAAAGTATTACACGCAGCGCACGTACTCGACTCAACAAAAATAGGCAAGGAAGTCCATTTCTGGATTAACCGCAACACCGTTGTCGACGCCATGCAGGGCGTACTCACTTATATCAAAAATGAAACCTGAATAAAAGGATGCTCATGATTACCGCCTTATTAAAATTTGTGTGTCGCATTGTTTTTCGCGTACAGATTACTGGCATCGAAAACATACCTGATCAACGCAAGCTATTGATTATCGCCAACCATGAGTCATTTTTAGATGGCTTATTACTTGGGCTATTTTTGCCGATACGCGCCACTTTTGTGGTGCATACCACTGTACTCAACAGCTGGACATTTAGACAGATACTGCGCCTGACGCCGTATCTGGCAGTAGACCCAAGCTCACCACTTGCCATGAAAAAAGTCATTAAATTGCTAGAGTCCGGTAATCCTGTGGTTATTTTTCCTGAAGGGCGTATCACGCTTACCGGCTCATTAATGAAAGTGTATGACGGCCCGGGTTTTGTTGCCGCCAAAACAGGCGCCATGATTCTACCTGTACGCATTGATGGCGCAGCGCGCTCTTACTTTAGCCGCTTGCAAAACCAGCAAGCAAAAAAACTATTTCCTAAAGTCAGCATCTCAATCTTACCCACTAGCCACATAGACATGCCTCAAGGCGACTCGGCAAAAATCAGGCGCAGATTAGCCGGCGATGCCATGCGCCGCGAAATGCAGAACATGATGTTTAGCTCCGCACCGATCAACACCTTATTTAATGCATTTTTAGAGGCAATCTCCACCCATGGACGAAATACGCCTTTAGTTGAAGACATGCGCCAAGTAGAAGAAACCTACGGCGAATTGTTGAAAAAAAGCCTGGCATTAGGCCGCCTAGCCAGCAAAGTCAGCCAACCGCATGAAAACGTCGGCGTACTCATGCCAAATGTCACCAACACCATCTGTTTGATTTTCGGCATGAGCGCGTTTGCGCGCATTCCAGCCATGTTGAACTACACGGCAGGTAGCGCAGGCATTCAAAATGCGTGTACGGTAGCTAAAATAAACACCATTATTAGCGCACGCGAATTTATCAAAACGGCAAAACTGGAAGCTGTGATTGATGGCTTAGAACACGTAAAAATTATTTATCTGGAAGATCTGCGCGCATCCTTCACTTGGTTAGATAAAGTCTGGCTAATGGCTTTTGCACTTTGGTTACCAAGACTAGCCGCGATAAAAACCTACCCTACAGACCCAGCCGTAGTGCTATTTACCTCGGGCTCAGAGGGTAAACCGAAAGGCGTGGTACATTCACATGGCAGTATTTTAGCCAATGTCGCCCAAATAAAATCAATCATCGATTTTTCAATGCAAGATAAATTAATGATGGTGTTACCGCTATTTCACGCATTTGGCTTTACCAACGGCGCAATTTTGCCACTGGTAGCAGGTAGTCGCTTATTCATATACCCATCACCGCTACATTATCGAGTGATTCCAGAAGTCATCTACGACAGAGGCTGCACCATCTTATTTGGCACCAGCACCTTTTTAGGCAATTACGCAAAATTTGCCAATCCTTATGACTTTTACAAATTACGTTATGTGGTTTCAGGCGCTGAAAAACTCAATGAAGAAGTGCGTAAAACATGGTCAGATAAATTTGGGCTGCGCATTTTAGAAGGTTACGGTGCCACAGAGTGCGCCCCAGTATTGGCCGTTAATACGCCCATGGCCAATAAAAACGGTTCTGTAGGCACACTGATGCCCGGTTTAGAACCTAAGCTGGAAAATGTTCCTGGTATTGAAAATGGCGGATTACTCTCGGTGCGCGGGCCAAACGTCATGTTGGGTTACTACTTATTTGATCATCCCGGAGTGATACAAGCGCCTGTAGAAAATTGGTATAACACTGGCGACATCGTACATATTGATAGCGACGGCTTTGTATTTATTAAAGGCCGCGTTAAGCGCTTTGCAAAAGTTGCAGGTGAAATGGTGTCGCTAGAAACGGTAGAAAACATAGCCGTGCATGCCTCGCCACAACATCAACACGCGGCCACCACGCAAATAGATGCACAACGCGGCGAAAGCATTATGCTTTACACCACAGATAGCACACTCATTCGAGATCTACTCAGCAACAGCGCTAAAACACTAGGCAGCCCAGAGCTTGCGGTTGCGCGTAAAATCATCGTGATTGCTGAATTGCCTTTGCTGGGAACGGGTAAAACAGATTATGTGACTTTGAAAAAAATGGCTGAAAGCGCATAAATTCAAGTTAAGAAATTCAAGACAAGAAATTCAAGGAAAATATATGGATGCTTTATTTCTGACACTCGGCTTAATGGGTGTAGTCATTTCAATTGGCGGCATTGTCGGATTTTTTTCACTATTTGCCAACAAACCCAATTATGAGTGGCAGTTAAGCGAAGTTGAGCGAGAGTTAAGTCAATTAAAAAGGCGTGTTGAATCACTAGAAAAAAGGCCTGCGAATATCACACAAATGGCAGCGTTAAATGTGGATGCGCTATCGATTAAAGTTGAACCTGTCGCGGCAACCTCACCAATAGCGGATATTGCGCTAAGCGAGAGTGAAGTGTCGGAGGATGAATTAACAAAGCAGGCACTTGCAGTTGAATCTGACTCAGAAGCAAGCCAATCGCAAAAAAATACCTCTCAAAAGCATGATTTTCAGCCAGCAAACCCTGTGCATGCGTCCTACAACCCTCAGCCATACCAAGCTAACTTTATTGAAAAAGGTTTTACTCTCGCTAAAAACTGGTTATTCGGCGGCAATACACTGGTGCGCTCTGGCATTGTCATTTTATTCATTGGCATCGCCTTCTTGCTCAAGTATGCCGCGGATCATTCACAAGTACCGATTGAACTCCGCATGACAGGCATCGCGCTTTCTGGCATGGCCTTACTGATGATAGGCTGGCGCCTGCGTGACAAGCGCCCTGAGTATTCATGGGCTTTGCAAGGCGGTGGTATCGGAATCATGTATCTCACTATTTTCGCGGCACTTAAGTTATATCAACTCATACCGGCAGGCGCTGCATTTCCATTACTGATTGCCGTGGCGTTTTTATCCGCGTTTATTGCAGTCAAACAGTCCGCCATGCCGCTGGCCATATTGGGCTTTGCTGGTGGATTTTTAGCGCCAGTTTTAACCGCTACTGCCCATAGCAGCCACGTAGGGCTGTTTAGCTATTACTTAGTGCTTAATTTGGCAATTGCGTTTGTGGCGTTGCATAAAAGCTGGCGCCCGCTCAATGTGCTGGGCTGGGCATTTACCTTTATTATCGGCACACTGTGGGGTGCTAAAAACTATATTCCCGAAAATTTTTCCACCACTGAACCATTTTTGATTATTTTCTTTTTGCTGTTTACCGCCATTGCTGTACTTTTTGCCTACCGACAAGCAGCCCAAGCCACTGATTACGTTGATGCAACATTGGTATTTGGCACACCGCTTGTAGGCTTTAGTCTGCAATATGCCTTGTTACGTGACGTTTACGCTAATGTAGGCTACGCGCATTTTAGCTTGGCTTATAGCGCACTAGCATTAGGGATTTTTTACATAGGTTTAGCTTGGTGGGTATTTACCCGTCAACGCGACACCCTTAAATTTCTCGGCGAGTGTTTTTTGGCCCTAGGCATCGGTTTTATATCACTCGCGTTGCCTTTGGCATTAGATGGGCGCTGGACCTCGGCGGCTTGGGCGGTAGAAGGTGTAGGCCTGCTCTGGGTTGGGTTGCGTCAAAATCGCACATTCCCGATGTTGTCTGGCTTAGCCCTGCAAGTTTTGGCTGCATTCGCTTTCGCCAAAGGCTGGGGACTCACCGGTTACGCTGAAATAAGCCATCAAAATATGTATCTTGGGGTTGGTTTTATTGCACTATCTGGCTGGTCTTGTGGCGCATTATGGAATCACTATCGTCCAGAAAAATTTCCACTGCTGACGACCGCTTTAGCCCTGTGGGGCTGGATTTGGTGGGTATCATCAGGCTTGACCGCTATTGATGAATTCATGCTTTCAGACTTATTTGTGCACGCTGGCCTTGGCTTCGTCGCTATCACCAGTGTATTGCTACCTGTTGTTGCACGCCTATTCACGTGGCAAAAACTAGCCAAACTTAGCCTGCTACTTTTACCTGTAATGGCGTTAACCATGCTGGGGGAGATTGTCTTAGTAACGTTTGATCATAAACATCCTTTTGCCTACTATGGTGCTTATAGTTGGCTAAGTGCTGTTTCTGCCTATATCTGGCTGCTTAAACGCGACCATATCCCAAATGGAACCGTGTTGCGTGCGCCATTATTATGGATAGCCGCAATTATTAGCGTAATGGAGTGGCAATATCAACTCGCTAAATATGTGCACGAATCCAGCGTATGGCAGGATATAGGCTGGGCGATAGTGCCAATTTTAATTGTGCTTGGCATCAGCCGCTGGCAGTTCAACAAGAAGCATAGCTTAACAACCGAGCAGTTAGCGAAGGCACGCACTTGGGCTTGGGCAGGCTGTGCGCCATTAATGGCATTTTTAGTGACATGGTTCATATGGATGTCGCTGAATTCCAGTGGCAATGCAGCGCCTTTGCCTTACGCTCCGCTAATGAATCCGCTTGATATTACACTCACTGCCGTCCTGTTACTGCTGCTTATCTGGCAGCGCCCAGTGAGTAAACACCTCA
>CAINWC010000322.1 GCA_903854305.1 uncultured Pseudomonadota bacterium
GCAAACGCACTATCTAGCAATCGTATTGGTACGTTTAATTTTATTTTGCAGCTGAATAATGCCGTATAACAGCGCCTCAGCTGTTGGCGGACAACCTGGCACATAGACATCTACCGGCACAATGCGGTCACATCCGCGCACTACCGCATATGAATAGTGATAATAACCACCACCGTTTGCACATGAACCCATGGAAATTACCCAGCGCGGCTCAGCCATTTGATCGTAAACTTTACGCAAGGCTGGCGCCATTTTATTCACTAACGTACCAGCAACAATCATCACGTCTGATTGACGAGGACTACCGCGAAATACAATACCAAAGCGATCTAAGTCATACCTAGACGCGCCAGCATGCATCATCTCAACCGCACAGCAAGCCAACCCAAACGTCATCGGCCACATCGAACCCGTACGCGTATAGTTAATGACCGTATCGAGCGTTGTGGTGACAAAACCTTTTTCTAAAATACCTTCAATACTCATGACAGGTTTAATCCCATTACTATTAATCCCATTCTAAAGCACCCTTCATCCACTCATAGATGAAGCCGATGACAAGCACACCTAAAAATATCATCATAGCAAGAAAGCCAAACAGACCGATCTCTTTAAGCACAACCGCCCATGGGAATAAGAAGGCAATTTCCAAATCGAATAAAATAAAAAGTATCGCGACAAGATAATAGCGCACATCAAACTTCATACGCGCATCTTCAAATGCTTCAAAACCACATTCATAAGGAGAATTTTTTGCAGCGTCAGGTTTGTGCGGCGATACCAACAAACCCAAGACAAGCGGACCTACGCCGACAGCTAAGCCAACGAGAATAAACATCAATATCGGAAAGTAATTTTCTAACACTTACCAGCCCCAAGCTAACTCTTTGAAATAGACCAATCAAGAAATTTAATTGGCGATTTTATTATTTTTACATGTTTTTATTATATTGTTATTACAAACAGCAATAAAATTAGCGCTTGATTCATCACATTAAAGAAGAAATAAAACTCAACAAACTGTGGGAATTTGCACTATATCTTGATTAAATTCATCAATTATTACCATTAACAATGAATGAAGCGCTAATAAAGTGCTTCTAAATACTCAATGTGTAATTGTAACCCAATAACAACAAGCCTTCAAAGCATACTGGCACTATATTAACGGGGCAAAGTAATTAATTTACGCTATTCTTAATGCACGCCTTGAGTGAATGTTTTATTTAGATTTTAGATTTAATATTTTTGGTTACTGCTAATGTTGATGTTGATTCAACTTTGCAATTAAAATAGTTAAGTCCGATTAGCCTTTACTCAAAACTAATCAGCAGAATTAAAACCACTGCTAACTTTATGTAGGTACGCCTAGGCCATCTTCGAAAGCAGCGCATATTAAGTTAGCGAACAAAATTAACCTGCCCATCATGTAGATCCGTTATTGTGGAAGCGATGCTGGGGCAGGCTCTGCTACAAAGATCTCTACACGACGGTTTTTAGCTTTATTTGCTGACGTATCATTGGCCACCAAAGGCTCATGAGAACCACGGCCATCAACTGAAATTCGACTTGAAGCCGCTCCCCTTGTTGTCAGATAATCGCGTACCGACTTAGCACGATTGAGCGACAGCGGATCATTAATGGCATCGGTACCAGAACTGTCGGTATGTCCTATGACCGTTACAGTAGCGGTTGAGTTGCTGGCAAGTCCATTTGCAAACGTATCAAGCACCGCTCTAAAATTAGGTCGAATGTCTGCACGGTTAACATCAAAAGAGATATCGCTAGGAATATTTAATTTGAGTCGGTTGTCAGGTGTTTGTGACACTGCAACACCTGTACCAGCCGTGGCTTCTTCCATTTGTTTTTTTTGCTCTTGCATTCGCTTAGACCAAACATTTCCAGCAACTCCACCAGCCGCAGCACCAACAGCAGCACCAATTGCTGCGCCCTTAGTACCGCCTGTTACTGCACCAATCACCGCGCCAGCACCTGCGCCTATACCAGCTCCTTTTGCAGTCCCTTTTTGAGTTTCCGTCATATTGGCGCAGCTACTTAGTGTAAGTGTGAGCATCAATGAAGTAACAATAATTTTTCTAGACATAATTTACATTTCCTTTTCATATTGATTATAAATAACGATGATGACTTATAGTTCACCCC
>CAINWC010000323.1 GCA_903854305.1 uncultured Pseudomonadota bacterium
CTAGCAGTTGGTGCACGCCGCTTGCACGATACCAATAAAAGCGGCTGGTTTCAATTGATTTGGCTCATCCCAATACTGGGTTGGATTGCAATGATTTACTTGCTCGTACAACCGAGTGATGCTGGTGACAACCAATTTGGCGCACCGCCGGTAAATTAACTTATTAAATATAAAAAAGGGGCTAAATGCCCCTTTTTTATCAATGAAACTCAAGCCTTAGTACGGTCAAGTTCAGAGTATCTGCTTAATATCACTCGCCATATCAGCGGGCCTTTCACCATAGTCAATATATAACCTGATTTTTCCGGTCTTATCAAACACATACATGCCAGCGCTATGGTCTATGGTGTAACCGCTACTGCCTTCTGATTGTACTTTGCTGGAAAATATCTTAAAGGCTTTCGCGGTAGCAGCAACCTCATCCACTGAACCACGTAAGCCAATAAAACGTGCATCGAATGACGGTACGAATTTAGCTAGCACTTCCTGCGTATCGCGCTCTGGATCCAGCGTTACAAATAATACTTGTAACTCATCAGCGCGCGGCCCAAGTAACTTCATGGTTTGCTTCATATCCGCCATGGTCGTTGGGCAAACGTCCGGACAATGCGTATATCCAAAGAACAAGGTGACGGCCTTACCCTTAAAATCAGCTAATGTGCGATGCTTGCCTGTATGGTCAGTGAGGCTCAATGCTTGGCCAAAGTCCGCGCCGGTAATATCGGTAGCGACTAACTTACCCGCTTCGGAAGAGGGCTTACATGCGGCTAAACCACATATCAGCAAGACGATTACTATTTTAGGGAACAAATGTTTCATGGTTACTTTCTTTAATTAGTATTGCTTCGATGATTATTTTGGTTTAAACACTTAATCACTAAAGATAATTTTAACATGGTTATTAGTCAGCCAATGACACCTGTAAATTCAATATGTTGCACGATAAATTTACATGCAAAGCGCATAATTAGCTGCAATGCAAGCCCACACTCGTTTACAATAATGCTTTTACAAAATTCGTTCAAAAGGTAGCAAGATGGCAATTCCAACCTCAATGGCAGACCGCGACGGCGTAATTTGGTACGACGGAAAAATGGTTAACTGGCGCGATGCCACCACGCACGTACTGACACACACTTTGCACTACGGCATGGGCGTATTTGAAGGCGTTCGCGCCTACAAAACTGACAAGGGCACGGCTATTTTCCGCCTAAAAGAACATACTGACCGCCTGTTTAACAGTGCTCACATTTTAGGCATGAAAATGCCTTTTACTAAAGATGAGCTGATAGAAGCGCAAAAAGCGGCTGTGCGTGAAAACAACTTAGAATCAGCCTACATGCGCCCTATGGCGTTTTACGGCGCTGAAGCCATGGGCATTTCTGCTAAAACACTCTCGACCCACGTGATTGTTGCCGCTTGGAAATGGGGCGCATACATGGGTCAAGACGCGCTGGATAACGGCATTCGCGTAAAGACATCTTCATTTGCACGTCACCATGTGAACATCACGATGTGTAAAGCCAAAGCTAATGGCAACTACATGAACAGCATTTTGGCACACCAAGAAGCAGCACAAGATGGCTACCAAGAAGCCTTATTGCTAGATGTCGATGGTTTTGTTGCAGAAGGCTCAGGCGAAAACGTATTCATTGTCCGCAAAGGCAAACTCTACACGCCGGATTTAACAAGCGCGCTAGAAGGCATTACGCGAGACACCATTGTTCAACTAGCGGCAGAAATTGGCCTGACTGTGATAGAAAAACGCATTACGCGTGATGAAGTGTACACTGCAGATGAAGCCTTTTTTACAGGCACCGCTGCTGAAGTGACACCGATTCGCGAGCTAGATCGTCGTAATATTGGTGAAGGTACTGCTGGTCCAATCACCAAACAATTACAAAAAATGTATTTTGATGCAGTCACTGGAAAATCACCTCAGCATGCTGATTGGTTAACTTTGGTTTAATTAAAACTTTTGTCATTCCGTGCTTGATACGGAATGACAAACCTCTATAAAGCGCATCATTATGTCAGACGTAAAAGAAATCAAAGGCCAATTTACAGAAGTCTCCGCGAAGGACCTGCCCTTACACTGCCCAACAGATGCAGTAGCACTTTGGTCATCTCATCCTCGCGTGTTTTTAGATGTTGCTAAAACAGGCCAGGCAGCTTGCCCTTATTGCGGCACCAAGTACAAACTTAAAGCAGGCGAAGTGGTTGGTCATCATTAAGACGGCTGTTTTACACCGTAATTTTCTATTCGGTGCCAACGGTACTACAATCAAGTAGGGCATCCTAGACGCCATGAAACGGTATCTAGGTTTATATTTTCTAGACCTTAGGTCCACTAAGTTTCAACAAGGTTGCCGGCTGATTGACGTAATAAA
>CAINWC010000324.1 GCA_903854305.1 uncultured Pseudomonadota bacterium
CACTACTATGACCACACGCCGGGCAAGTTGTTCCAAAATCCATGTCGTGCCCATAGCTAGCCACACGTATAGCTATTAACAGAGTGTCAATATCAGTAGTTGGGATATCCCATGCATCTTTGATATCCGGAACACAGCTTTGGATTACATTCACTGTGCTTGTCCGTTGTAAAGTGCATCGGGTGTACGATATGTAATTTCGTCAATGGCAGTCATTGGATAAACTGGTAATTCGCCAGTGGGTGGTATAGTTAACGACCCAGCGGGGTAATTTTTGCCTTGACTGGGCAATTTGATGTAAATTGACGGTTGTCTAAAATACTGTTTTAGTGGATTGTTTGGATTCATGTTTTCTACCTCGGTAAATATAGTTATGGCTCAAAACATGACCCCCGAAGAAATTCAAGCAACATTTGAAGAATACTCAAATGCCCAAAAAACAGGGGCAACAGTTTCGGCTGATTTAGCAGCCCGCATGAAAGACGCCTCGGCCGGCGTTAAAGGCTACACAGCACAACTAAATGCAAGTTTAAAATCACTAGGATCTAGCATCCTAGGAACTGTAAACGCACTCAAAGATGGGCAACAGGGTGCGTCAGTATTCAATGACGGAATTAGTTCTGCAGCAGATGCAGTAGAAGCATTTGCCAGTAAGTTTGGATTTCTTGGCAAACTCCTAGGAACTCTAGTCACAGCTGGTGCCAGATATGTAGTCGAAGTAAACAAACAATCAGACGCACTATTTAAAACCTACAAAGATATTAGTTCATCTGGCTTAGCTGATGCTGGCGGAATGACTACTATATTCAATAACATGCAGAAGTTTGGTTATGGTATTGAGCAACTAGGAGACATGACCGCCCTTCTCAAAGCCAACAGTAAAGAATTGGCTGCATTTGGCGGAACAGCGGCTAGCGGTACTAAAGCATTTGCTGATGCCGCTGGGCAAATACAACGTAGTGATGTGGGTAAATCTTTGCAGATGCTGGGCAAAACTCCGGACGAAATTAATAAAGGTATAGCTGGATTTGTTAAACAACAACAAATGTTGGGTGTAGGATCAGCAAGTATACAACAAACTCTAGCACAAAAATCAGCCGACTATGTAAAAAATCTAGACCTTATGTCTAAACTCACAGGCGAAAGTGCTGATGGATTACAGGCTAAACTAGAACAAGCGCAGATAGAAGATGCATTTGCAGCTACACAATACGAACTTAAGAAAAAAGCCGATGCTGGCGATGCTAATGCTAAAATAAAATATGCAGCTAATCAAGAATTAGCGCAACGACTAACAGGAACAGCACTTAAAGAATTCCAACAAGGCGTAGGTGGCGATATATCTGCCATGGGCAAAACGTTAATGACTGCACCCGAAGCAGTGGCAACATTATCAAAAAGCGCATACACAGCAGATGAGTATCTAACAAAACTAGGTAAAGGTGCCGAGCGCACTATGAACCAAACTGCTGGGTTAGCTCAGTTAAATGCAAATGATTTTGTATTACCATTCCATGAAATGGGATTAGCCGCTTCTCGGTATGCTACAGAAACCGCAGAACAACAAAAAGACCGAGCCAAAGCCGAACAAGAACTACAGACTAAAGGGTTAGATCCAGCTACTAAAGCACAAGTTGGAATGCGTATCGAGCAGATGAAAACTAGAGATAGTTTACAGAGCTTAATCAACAAAGGCATCAATCCGGTTACCGACGCCATGAAACATCTTGCTGGTGCAACTGAATCAGTAGCTGGTGCAGTCCCGGGTACTGGCACGAGCAC
>CAINWC010000325.1 GCA_903854305.1 uncultured Pseudomonadota bacterium
CTCTTCTTTGAATGATGTAAGTTTTTTTGGTTTTCGCTACTTTAACCCCGAAACCTGTGGGTGCGTCCCTGTGATCATCAAATAGAATATATGGTTTACCACTTGGGTTATCTGTATATTCAAGCTTGCCATCATTAATGGCGCAGGGTTTTTTGTCTAAATTAAGCTTTAGAACAATATTTTGGTTGAGAGTCGTTTTCATCGGTAGAATATATCCTTAATAAAATGATTATGGACGTAGCCCAATTATGCATTTAATTTACTTAAAAGTACATTGGGCTACTAATGGGTTACATAAATGCGGGTTAACATGGGTTTAAGTGAGTTTAAGTGGGTTCACTTGAGCTTACATTTTCGATAGCTATAATGAAAAAAATACAAGAAAACAATAAGATAGCCAATATCTCTGGGGTTGTTGGCAATCATACCCCGATGATGCGCCAGTACCACGGCCTTAAAGCACAACATCCAGACATGCTGTTGTTTTACCGTATGGGGGACTTTTACGAGCTGTTTTTTGAAGATGCTGAAAAAGCCTCACGCTTGCTTGGCATTACCTTAACGCATCGCGGTAGTAGTAATGGACAGCCGATTAAAATGGCTGGCGTGCCTTATCATGCGGCTGAAGGATATTTAGCCAAGTTAGCTAAACTGGGTGAAGCGGTTGCTATTTGTGAGCAAGTGGGTGACCCGGCAACGAGTAAAGGGCCTGTTGAAAGGCAAGTGGCGCGCATTTTAACGCCAGGCACTTTAACCGATACTGCGTTACTAGATGAATCACGCGACAATCAATTGTTGAGTATTTATCAAGCAGATGGTGTAATTGGCTTAGCCCGCTTAAATTTAGCCTCTGGCACGTTTATTTTGAGTGAGATTGCCATTGGGCTACTGGCTCAAGAAATTGAGCGTATTGCGCCTAGTGAAATCTTGTTGGCAGACGATTTTCAACATGCTGCGATACATTCAAGTAAGGTTGCAAAAAAACGCTTAAGCCCGTGGCAATTTGATTTTGATAGTGCCTTTAATACCCTCACCAAACAACTCAATACTTACGACCTAAATGGATTTGGTTGCGCTGATTTGAACCCGGCTATTTGTGCCGCTGGTGCATTGCTGGATTACGTGAAGCATACGCAGCGTACGGCTTTACCGCACATCAATGCTATTAGTGTTGAAGCGACCAGTGCTTATTTGCAATTGGATGCTGCCACGCGCCGAAATCTAGAAATTGATCTCACTTTGCGTGGTGAGGCATCGCCAACCTTATATTCGCTACTCAACACCACACAAACTGCAATGGGGTCGCGCTTGTTGCGACATTGGCTGCATCATCCGCTGCAAGACCGTAACTTGGTCATTAAGCGACATGAAGCCATCGCAGCATTGATTCAATCTGACCGTATTTCTTCACTCAACCAAGCGCTTAAAGCCATTGGCGATATTGAACGAATTACTGCCAGAATCGCTTTAACAACTGCGAGGCCTAGGGATTTATCTGGTTTGGCAATGAGCTTGCAGCAGTTGCCGTTGCTGCAAATGCAGTTGCAAGACATACAAACTAGTTTGCTACAAACGCTAGGCTCTAGTTTAACCGCACCAAATGCTGTTGTGAGCTTACTCACTACCGCTATTAAGCCTGAGCCAAGTACGGTATTACGCGAAGGTGGTGTGATTGCTGATGGTTATGATGCCGAATTAGATGAACTACGCGCATTGCAAAATAATCATGGCGAATTTTTATTGCAATATGAAGCCGCTGAAAAAATGCGGACTGGCATTAGCAATTTAAAAGTTGAGTACAACAGCGTACATGGTTTTTATATTGAAATGAGCCGTACTCAAGCCGAGAGCGCCCCTGCGGAATATAGGCGCCGACAAACGCTGAAAAATGTTGAGCGTTTTATTACGCCAGAATTAAAAGCGTTTGAAGATAAAGTACTCAGTGCAAATGACCGCGCATTGGCGCGTGAAAAGATGCTGTATGCAACGGTGCTAGAACAGTTATTGCCGTTTATATCAGCGCTGCAAACTAATGCAGGTGCGGTCGCCAGCCTTGATGTGCTGTGCTGCTTTGCTGAACGAGCGATTACATTGAATTATGTCGCGCCAGATTTCACCACAGATGCCGGCATTCAGATTGTCAATGGTAGGCATCCTGTTGTAGAGCAAATTTCGGTAGCAGCGTCAGGTCAGCCGTTTATTGCGAATGATGTGGTGCTGAATCCTTATCGCCAATTGTTGCTGATTACCGGCCCGAATATGGGGGGTAAATCGACCTTTATGCGGCAAACAGCTTTGATTGTATTGTTAGCGCATTGTGGTTGCTATGTGCCAGCTACTTCAGCTAAAATCGGTGAAATTGACCGTATTATGACGCGAATAGGCGCCTCAGATGATTTGGCCGGGGGCAGATCTACTTTTATGGTAGAGATGACTGAAACAG
>CAINWC010000326.1 GCA_903854305.1 uncultured Pseudomonadota bacterium
CGGTGGCTATCAGAAAAATGTGATTACCTTGGCACCATCTTTATTGATTACGAATGACGAGATCGATTTGGGTATCAAATTGTTTGAAGCATTGCTTACACGTTGTGGTGCACAATAATAATTGGCATGAAAGGCAATTACGTTTTGAATTTGATTTTACTGTGAGTGTGCAAGCAAGTTTATGCAACGCTCACAGTAAAGACAAACTTGAAGCTGAGCTGCCTTTATTTCAGTTTAAGTTAATCTAAGATGTTGTTAAGCCTTAAATCAGTCAGTTTGTTCTGTATTTCTATGCTGTTTTATACGCTAGGGAATATTTTATTTAAAAAAGGCATGAACAGCTTTCTGACCTCATCGCAAACTGGCTGGCGTGGTCATTGGGCTGCCGTCAAGCAGGTATTATCTAGCAAGCTCATCATGCTTGGGCTTGTAATTTTTGTACTTGAAGCCATTGTTTGGTTGGCCTTTTTATCAATCACACCATTAAATATTGCCGCGCCGCTTTCTAGTGCTAATAATATATTCATATTAATAGCTTCTGCGTGGTTTTTAAAAGAGCGTATTAGCCGGAAACGCTGGCTAGGTGTGACGCTTATCATCACTGGTATTTTATTTGTAGGCGGTGGTTACACATGACGCAAGCTTTAACCATGAAAAAATCTTTATTAGAAGTGCAGCCACATGACTTTAAGTCATCGCAGAAAAGTTCTGTAAAACCAAGCATTGATGACTTGTTAGGCCCAGTTGGCTTTATTGAACGTAAAGGCAATGTCGGCGTACTGCTCATACATGGCCTAACCGGCACGCCTACCGAAATGAAACAATTTGGTAAAGTGATTGCCCGTCAGGGATTTACCGTAGCATGTCCTGAGCTTGCAGGTCACTGTGCAACTATTGAGGCACTATCAGCAACCAAATGGCAAGATTGGTACCTTTCTATGGAGGCGGCATTTGATGCGCTAAAAGAAGAATGTGAACATGTCTACGTTGCGGGACTTTCTATGGGCGCGCTGATTGCCTTAATGATAGCCGCCAAAAAAGGACATCAAGTAGCCGGTATCATTTTACTTTCGACCACATTTTTTTATGATGGCTGGAACGTACCAAAACTTAAGCAAGCTATTTTATTACCTTTAGTGCTATACACACCCCTTAAGTATTTTGTGCAGTGGGAAGAAACCGCGCCTTATGGCATTAAAGATGAGCGCGTTCGTGCGCTGGTGCATGCTATTTTAGAGAATCGTGATAATCAGGCGGCAGATAAAATTGGTTATTTTAAAACGCCTGCCACGGTTATTTTAGAGAGTGTTCGTCTAATTAAAGCCGCTAAGAAAGCACTAAAAAATGTAACAGTGCCAACGCTAATCGTACATGCGACTGAAGATGATATGGCCAGTTTGAAAAATGCGTATTATACGCAAGCCAATATTGCATCTGAAATTGTAGAAACTTTCTTTGTTGATGATACTTACCATGTACTCACGTTAGATAAACGTAAAGATGATGTCGCCAGACGTGCCGCGCAATTTTGTAAAGAGCAGTCGCAAAAGCTTACTACTGACAATAAGATGCAAGCATCTGCATAAAATTCAAGTATCTGTACAGATATAAAATGAAAAGGACGACTAGAAATGACCTCACAAACGACCA
>CAINWC010000327.1 GCA_903854305.1 uncultured Pseudomonadota bacterium
GAGCCCGCTGGAAAGCCTCGCGTGAAAGAGGTTTTGGTGCCTAAATTGCTGAGTTTGGGGCTTAATTAGTTAGCGGGTACTATTCACTCTCCACCACGCGCTTGTAGCTCAACGGATAGAGCATCTGACTACGGATCAGAAGGTTAGGGGTTCGAATCCCTTCAAGCGCACCACGCAAGTTTCAATCGAAAAATTATCAGTTCGATTCCAATTTGGTCGGACTAAATAAATGGAAAGCTTTTGCCAAGATTCAGGTTGCCAAGGTTTTCAAATTAGGCGCTTTCCACTTTTACATAAATGTAATTATTAGAAGTAGCTTCGAGCGTAAACTTTAATTTGTCGATAATCGACGATTCACCCAATCCGAGAATTCGATTATCGCCACGAAAACGCATTTGCCATTGAGGGATTGTTAAATCCACTTTGTAGACAAATAAACCAGTTTCCGTTAACCCCAAATTGTCACGATACTCGGCAACAATTGCCGTACTAGGACCAGTTGGAAAAACTAATAATTTCGTCTCAGCCTCCGTGGAATTAATATAGTTAATTCGATAGATGCCACCGTTTGAGTTTATTGGAATGCATTGAACTTGGCTGTCATTTACCCAGCCCACGAGCCATCTATTCCATCCGAGTAGTCCATAACCACGTCCGTAAATATCCCAGCCAACAAGGGGTTGGCCGCGGGATGTGAAGGGGTCAACCCAATCAGAAAATTGGTATTCATCATCGAAGTAGAAGATTAGGTGCCCAAGTCCATGATCGACACTTAATCCATCGCCACCAATTACAGTAAATACGTGATTCACATTGCCGCTGCTCGTTGGATAGACCACGTAAGGCATTTCGGAACCAAAAGAAAATTTGTCACTTCTTGCACTGGTGAACCAAATAGCGTCATAGCCACTTAAAGAAATCCTGTCAGCAAGCGCCAAGAGTTTTGTGTTTGCTATTCTCTCATTTTGATCTGTGGTATTAGTTTTAGGAAAGAATTCTTCCGCCGCGCTCGCCACTGAAATCCAATGGGATTTATCAACAATTGTTGCAGTAATTTTAGAAAAACCCTCAGAAAGATATTGAAACTCGCGACTTGTATATGCAAACCTACTCTCGACAAAAGCACTTTCTTCCTGAGTGAATGGTAAATCTGAAAAACTTATCGGGATAACTAGAACCTTGTAATTTGCTTGTTTTTCGAGGGCACCATTTGGCCTTGGAAATCCTTCGGCAACTCCGCCTTGCGAAGCTGGGTCTATAATTTTGCAATTACTCACGCTTGTTGAAATGGTAGAAATATTCGATTGAGGGCAAGACGAATCAGAACAGCTTGATGGAATGAGGGGTGGGTGAGCATCTATCCAGTCGGGATTTATTCGAAAACTATCACTTATTAAGTTCATTGGTGTACCGAGTGTTGTAAAAGCGTCTACAACTATTCGCAAATTTCCGGTAGGCGAATCTGCAGGAATTGTAAATTGCCATGCCCATTTACTTGATAAATTATCTGAGGAAACCTCTGTCGCGTTCCAAGAATAAATTGATGCTCCGCCATTTAGCCCCGCGATTTCAATTATTACTTTTGCTGGTGATTCCCCGGACGATCGAACATTGATTTCTCCTCGAGTAACCCCCAAAGGGTTCACTGAAGATCCGGTGAAAAGTGAGAAATTAATTACTGAAAAATGCGGGGTGTTAACGGCCGTGCTTTCGGGTTTTAATGGTTGGGAATCAGGCACTTGGGTCACATTTGGCAATTGAGCCGATTTCTGAACACCCTTGCTCCACACCGACTTCTTTCCTTTTTTCACGCAGGTGTACTTGCTTCCTTTGAAAACTAAAGAAGTTTTTAAAGTTTTGCAGGATGAACCAGCTTTAGGTGACGAAGCCTCGACTGACGCAAGAAATTGTGAGGAAAATATGCTCACTAACAACAGTGAAGTCAATATTCTTCTCATTCACAAAGTCTGCCACAACTGACCAGACAATCAGCGACGGGAATCAAATTCTGCTAACAATCTGCTAACACTGTGAAAAAACAAAGGTGAATTTGCAAGTACTACTGGGTACGGCAATCTACGAATTAAGCGTAAAACCGAACAGTCAGAGACCACCTGAAACAC
>CAINWC010000328.1 GCA_903854305.1 uncultured Pseudomonadota bacterium
GTTTTATAATCGTGTTCGCAGGCATAGTTATTTGAATTATTTAAGCCCAGTTCAATTTGAACAACAACAAATCGGACATTGAAAAATGTCTACGATATTGGGGGAAGTCCATTACACAGGCTCACAAATAGGTGAATAACAGTCATCAATAAAGGATATCACAACAGAAACTTACTTGATTGGTGGAATAGAATTTTTTGTAAAAGCTAAATGAAAAATAATTAGGCGTTGTGAAAATTTAATAAATAAAGTTGCAAGTTGGTTTTGCAAAATCGTTTACTTGAGAGGCTTAATTATTAAGCCTGTAGTTGCATTCGTTAATCCTTTTTATCAGCAACATCACCTAACCAAGGGAGTTATTATGAACACTATTGTAGACTTTAATAAATATAGCATTTCAAATTTTCAACAAATCAAAACACGTTTCGATAATGAGTTTGGTGTGATGTGGTCGATTATGCAGCCTGAACCAAGGCCTTGTTTTAATTCGACTTGCCTCAATGAATTATTGCAATACCATCATTATATTCAAAACTCACAAGGTGAGATTTTTTCTCAAGGTAAAGTACAAAAACTTAATTATTCTGTTTTTTCTTCAGGTATCGAAGGTGTTTTTAATTTGGGTGGAGATTTGACCGTATTTAAAGAGTTCATAATAAATCAAGATAGAGAACATTTGTTGGCATACGCAAAGTTGTGCATTGAAAGCATCTGGATTCTTCACAATATGCAAGCACCTGTGACCACAATCTCTTTGGTGCAAGGGCAAGCCATGGGCGGTGGCTTTGAGGGTGCATTGTCTACGCACATAATGGTTGCCGAGAAAAGCGCTCTGATGGGTTTCCCCGAAGTATTATTTAATCTATTTCCAGGTATGGGCGCTTTAAGTTTTTTATCACGTAAAATTGGCATGCCTGCAGCAGAAAAAATGGTGCGATCTGGCAAAATACACACAGGAGAAGAATTGTTTGAAATGGGTGTTGTTGATGTCTTGGCAGAAGATGGGCAAGGAGAATATGCGCTTAATCAATGGATTAAAAAGAATCATCGCTCACTTAATTCTTTTCAAGCGATTAATCGGGCAAAAAGGCGAGTGAATCCGCTTACTATTAATGAGCTTTATGAAATTACTGAAATTTGGGTAGATGCTGCATTACGTTTAGAAGATCGCAACTTAAAAGTAATGGAGCGTTTGGTGCGAGCGCAGAATTCAAAAGTAAATAGTGATGCTAACCATGCAAATGAAAAGCAATCTGCTTAAAGCTTAAATCACAAGATTGAGGCTGCCTCAGGACGTTTGAGGTAGCTTTCAATTGCGATAGTCAGTTTTGAAAAGTCTCTATTTAACTTAGTCAGCATATCAAATGCTTGCGTTGAATGTGTTGATGCATTCAACTTATTAAAAGCATCAATGCTAGCCGCTAGCTCTATTGCACCTACACTTAAACTATTACCTTTTAGCGCATGACAATAGTCTTGCAATGCACCATATTGTTTCTGTTTAACTGCCGCTTCAATTTTAGCAATCTGCTTAGTAGCATCAGATAAATAATTTCTAAGTAGTCTGTGCATAAATAACTCATCGCCAGCGCCAATTTTCTCAAGTTCAGTTAAGGTATGTAAATCAAGTGATGTATTCAGCGCATCATTTTCACCGCTAATGGTGACGGGCTTATTCAGTGCTTTGTTCATCCACTCAGTCGCGGAGTTGGGCGTGAGTTTGAGAATCCGTTCTATCGTATTAAATAATGTGGATGCATCAATAGGTTTAGTTAGAAATGCGTCAAACCCAGCATCGCTCGCCATTTCTCTAGCAGATAATGTTGCATCTGCTGTGAATAAGATAAAGCGCGTATCTTTGTCCGTTGGTCGTGTGAATCTGTAAATTTTCAATGCCTCTGCACCGCTCATCCCTGCCATATTAAGGTCAGTAATCACAAGGTCAAATTTACTTCGTTCAAGCGCATCCAGCAGTTCGTCACCATTGCTGGCAACCTCTACGCGATGTCCTGGAAGCGACAGTAGTCGTGTGATTATTTTTTGATTAGTACTTTCATCTTCACAGACTAGTATGTTCAGCGCTCGGTAATTAGTAATTGCAGATGGTGCCGTGAATGGAGCTACGGTTGATGGAATGTCTATTGAAACTTTAGATTTACTTTTCAATGAAATATTTTCAATCCCAGCTTTTTCTAGGGTGAGTACAAACCAAAAATGACTTCCTATGCCTACTGTACTTTGAAAGTTAAGTGATCCGCCCATTGCTTCTACCATATGTTTGGCAATCGTTAATCCAAGGCCGCTACCACCAAAATTTCTGGTGGTCGATGAATCTGCTTGGGTAAAGCTTTCAAATATCTTATCTTGTTTATCTGCTGCAATACCTACACCAGTATCGGTGACTTCAAATCGCACTGTTGATTTTTGATCATCTTCTTGTAAGATCGTGGCCGAAATCGACACGCTACCATGTTGGGTAAATTTAACTGCATTACCCATTAAATTAGCCAGTACTTGGCGCAAAACAAACACATCACCTTTGAGTGTGCCCATTGTATTTGAAATGCTGGCTCCTAATTGAATGCCTTTGGCTGTTGATTGTGAACGGAAAATTTCCATAGTGTCATAAATCGCTTCTTCAGCAGAAAAAGCGACATTCTCTACTGTGAATTTACGCTCTTCAATCTTTGTGAAATCCAGTACATTATTGAGTAAAGACAGTAGTAGTTTTGATGAACTTTCTAATGTTTTAAGTAAGTCTTGCTGGTCAGCATTGAGTGGTGTGGTTTTAAATAAAGTGCTGATGCCGATGATGCCGTTTAATGGCGTGCGAATCTCATGGCTCATATTTGCCACAAATTGTGTTTTTGCGATGCTGGCATCAGCTGCTTTTTGTCGTTCTATCTCAACTTTGTGTTTTGCCTCATGTAATCGCGTGATAAGTTTGGCTACATAAAGCGGCAGCGCAATCAGCATTACAATTAGGCTGTAACCAATCGTTTGATGGGTTTGCCAATACGGACTAATATTGGTCGCAATTAAAAAGCCTACTATGCTGAGGGCTTGTGCGTGGTAGAGATATTTTTTACCGTACCTGAATCCATTGCCAAAAATTACCCATAAATAAACACAAACAAGCATTACGCCAATGTCAGAAGTAAGGGCCATGAACGTTGAGGCAGCGCCGATATCTAACCAAGCGCCACTAATTCTTCTTTGAATAGGCTGGAATTTATTGTTAAGGATGCTGAGAAATATGCTGATGGCAAGAAGTTCAAATACTAAAATTATCTTAAATACGATAAGTTCTTGAGAGATAAATTGGTGGTTAAAGTAGCTGCAAAGGAAGTAGATGAAAACTACAAGCCCTACAATAATCCTCAATTTAGCCTGTTCAAGCTCAAGCGGGTCGCAGTGAGTCGAGGCTTTTTCATACCAATTTTTGAACGATGTCAGCATGTTTGTGCCCTAATCAGCTAGCTCTAGGCTGTAATGTTGTTTGCTTTGGTCTAGCAAGGTTTTAGCAATTTTTGCTAACTCTTGAGTTTTCGCTGGTTTGGTCAAACATGCAGAAGCACCTGCTGCAAGTAGTTTATTATGAAGGGCTTCATCTTTAAGCACCGTCACTACAATAATTGAACGCCATAAATCATGCGCAGAATTTTTAATCGCCTGCACAAATTGCATGCCATCCATTTCGCGCATGCGAAAATCGGTGATAATTAAATCCACCTGTTTGTTTTGCATCCAATCTAAGGCTTCAAAAGGATCGGTCATTTTTACAATTTTCAGCTCCATGTTCAGTGATTTTAAAATTGCAGCGTGAATATCTAAAACAGTAGTTTGATCATCAATCAATAATGCTGTTTGTCTGAATTTTGGTGCACTTCTTATATTGCTAATACTCATTAAATATTACCAACGATCATTTATTGCAAATTAACGGCTGAATTGTCAGCATGGATTTTTTCAAAAATATCCCGTATCGATATCACCGCTTCTACTAAGGTTGGGTCAAAGTGCTTCCCGCTTTCGTCGCATATATACTTAAAAGCACGTTCAAAACTCCAAGCTTCTTTGTATGGTCGAATGCTAGTAAGGGCGTCAAACACATCTGCAATGGCTACAATACGGGCTGCCAGAGGGATTTCTTCTCCGACGAGTCCATTTGGGTAGCCTTTGCCATCAAAGTGCTCATGGTGTGACAATGCAATTTCGCCTCCTTTTTGTAAATATTTAGAGGGGCTGTCCTCAAGTATTTTATAACCAACTTCGGGGTGTTTGCGCATCACTTTCAGTTCATCGCTATCTAATGAGCCTTTTTTAAGCAAAGTGCTATCAGGCGTACCGATTTTGCCAATGTCGTGTAATGGTGCAGCAAGCTCAATGATCTCTGCCTCATCCTCACTTAAACCAATCGCATCTGCCAGTGCTCGACTGTATAGCGACATGCGCTGTAAGTGCATCGCGGTATCGTAATCTTTATGCTCCCACGCACGTGCAAGTCGCATTAAAGTTTCTTTTTCACGCGCCTTAATATCTGCAGTTGCAACGTTCACTAAGCCTTCAAGTAGAATGCTTTTGTTTTGCAGTGCAATATGCTGAATGTGCATTGTGAGTAAGTTTTTACTTCGTGCTACACATTCCTGCATATCAAAAGGTTTAATGATGAAATCGGTCACCCCGGCATCTAGCGCTGCATAACGGATTTCGGCATCATTTTTGATGGTGATCATCATGACCGGTACCGACTCGTATTCCGACAGCATTTTAAGTTGTCTAACAAACTCAGTACCATTCATTTCAGGCATTAGATAATCTACAAATACTAAATCTGCGGTATGTTCAATGGCCCACTCCAACGCTTGTTCAGGGTTGCTTCTTTCAACCACAGTGATATTCGGGTTAATTCTTTTGACTACTTGCGAAAGTATGGTTCTACTGGTCGGCTGATCATCAACGACTAATACTGAGCCGTTGTAGCGTAATGGTATATCTATCATTAATATTTAACCTAAAAGCAGGATAGTGTTGATTTTGTATAGTTAAGCAACATGTAAGCCAGTGTTGATTTAGAACGGATGCAAAGTTTATAACTTTAAAAAATAATCAATATGTTAAGTTGATTAGTTTAAATGCTGGGTTTAGCGCTGGTAATTTGCAACGTAGTATTTATGTAACCAGCATAAAGTTTTGTAAATTTAGTGTCTAATTTTGACACATTTATGTTGAGAATTCGTAACATTTTTTGAAGCATTCATGTAAAAGTCGTATTATGTCATGCGCTTGTTAGCGTAGTGAGCCATCGAAAAATTCCGGAGATTTAAGTTGAAAGCAATGATACTAGGCGCAGGCAAGGGAACTAGAGTTCAGCCAATTACGCACGAGATTCCTAAACCGATGATTCCGTTAATTAGAAAACCAGTCATGGAATATCTAATCGATTTGCTCAAGCATCATGGTGTTGATGAAATTATGGTTAACACCAGTCATTTAGCACCTATCATCGAAAACTACTTTAGAGATGGCGAACAGTTTGGCGTAAGCATGGCTTATTCTTATGAGGGCTATATTGAAGATGGTGTGGCGGTGAGCGCACCATTGGGCTCAGCAGGTGGCATGAAGAAGATTCAGGATTTTTCAGGATTTTTTGATGAAACTTTTATAGTGTTGTGTGGCGATGCTTGGATTGATTTAGATATTACAAAAGCGTTAGCAATCCATCGGCAAAAGAAAGCAATCGCCAGTATTATTATTAGAGAAGTGCCGAACGAAGAAGTGTTTAAGTACGGCATTGTTCGTTTAGATGAGAATGACCGTATTCTTGAATTTCAAGAAAAACCTAATCCTGAAGAGGCTGTTTCTAACTTAGCAAATACTGGCATTTACATATTTGAGCCGGAAATTTTTGATTACATTCCATCTGGTGTTCAATACGACATTGGTGGGCAGTTGTTTCCAAAGTTAGCGCAGGCTAATTTACCTTTTATTGGCATTAATCTGCCTTTTCAGTGGCTGGATATTGGTAACGTGCAAGACGTATGGACCGTAACCAGTCAAATATTAGAAGGCGACGTAAAGGGTTTTAAAATGCCTGGTAAAGAGGTTAAACCTGGCGTTTATATGGGAATCAATGTCAGCGTTGATTTTGACCGGGTGACTATTACGCCGCCCGTTTATATTGGAGGCAGTACCAAAATAAACGCGGGCGCAACCATTGTGGGACCAACGGTAATCGGCGCAAATTGCGTGGTTGAAACTGGCGCGGTGATTAAACATTGTTTTGTTGAGGACTATACAAGAATAAGCAGTCTTGCGAACTTAGAAGCCAAAATCATCTTCGGTAATAAGTGCATTGATCCAGTTGCAGATACTCAAGTTGATATTGATGAGGCTAGGCTTGAGTTCATGATTGAAGATGCGCGTAAGCTTGTTAGCGGTACTTAAATGATTGACGTTATTGAGGAGCCAATTAAAAATATGTTAACGTAAAAAAGTAACCACACTATTAAATTTTTACAACAAATCTGCGGAAATGACCAAAGGCTGAACACTTATTAAGTTATAAATTTTTGTCATTCAATGTCTTTTTCACGATGATTAATCTGCTGTATATGTTCCAGCACATTCTCTGCACCAATCTGTCCAATCAGACCCGCTATTTTCAGTTTTTTAAGCACATTAGGCCGTGCCCCGCATAACACTAATCGTGTGTGATGTTGCTTGCAGGTATCCAGTAAATCCCAAAGTGATTGCATGGCAGTGGCATCGATAAATGGCACTTTGGCCAGACGTAGCACCAAGGTCTCAGCATGTCCGTGAACATTCTCTAGCGCGCTTTCCAAGTGTTGCGCTGCACCAAAGAAAAATGGTCCTTCCATCGCAAATACAACGGTTTTCGGCGGAAGTTTAAAATCCTTATCATCGGTTTCTAAGATCAACTTGTCATGCGTATGCTGCTCAATGACAACAGCCTCAGACATGCGCTTCATAAACAGTAAACAGGCCAGAAGCACACCAATGTTGACCGCAATGACTAAATCGCCAAATACTGTCAGCAAGAACGTAATCAGCAATACGGCTACATCTGGTTTTGGTGCGGTACGCACCATATGAGAGAAACGATGCAATTCACTCATGTTATAAGCGACCACGAACAATATGGCGGAGAGTGCGCAAAGTGGAATATGAGATGCCAGTGGCGCGAGTACCAATACGATAATCACCAGCGTGATGACATGGATAATTCCAGCCAATGGACTGGTGCCGCCATTACGGATATTGGTTGCCGTGCGTGCGATGGCGCCAGTAGCAGCAAAGCCGCCAAATAGTGGTGAAAAAATATTGGCAATGCCTTGACCAACCAACTCCTGATTGGAATCATGCTTTGTACCCGTCATGCCATCTGCCACGACAGCCGATAGTAAAGACTCGATGGCCCCCAATAGCGCGATCGTGAATGCAGGTCCAATCAGCTTCAGCACTTCTGAAAACGTCACTGAAGGTATCTGAAAATGTGGCAAGCTTTGTGGAATCCCACCAAAGGCGCTGCCAATAGTGGCAACACTTTCAAAATGAAAGTACCACTGTACCGCAGTAGCAACCACCATCGCTACCAGCGGTGATGGAATACGCTTAAAGATGCGTGGATATAGTAGCAGAACTGCCAACGTCAGTAATCCCAACGCGGTAGTTTCAAGCTGTAATCCTGGAAACGCTTGTATCAGATGCCAGAACTTCTCATGAAAGTGCTCAGCGCCTGCTGCTGGAGATAAGCCAAAAAAATCTTTCCACTGCCCGACCCAGATAATGACGCCAATGCCGCTGGTAAACCCTACAATCACTGGGTCTGGAATGAATTTTATGACCCCGCCTAGCCGTGTCAAACCCATTAGCATCAGCATCACACCAGCCATCAGTGTTGCGACTTGCAAGCCCTCGATACCATACTTGGCTGTGATGCCTGCCAGAATGACGATAAAAGCCCCAGTAGGCCCTGCAATTTGTAAGCGGCTACCACCTAATAATGAAGTCAAGCCACCTGCCACAATCGCTGTATAGATACCTTGTTCAGGCTTAGCGCCAGAGGCAATGGCAAAAGCCATGGCTAAGGGTAGCGCCACAACGCCGACGATTACACCCGCAAGCATATTGTTAAGCCAATGCTCCTTTGATAGTAGGCCAGCACGCTTGGCTTCGAGTATTGCAATCATATTTATAAATTAAGTTTGCGATTAAGTGTTAATTATATTAACTTAAGATTAACATTAAATGGAAGATAAAATGCTGATGGAAAATCGTACCGCTAGACTCACACTATTAGTAGATCCGACGAAAAAACAAATATTTGAAGAAATATGCGCAAGACGTGACCTCACTTCATCGCAGGTTGTGCGGCAAATGATTCGAGATTATGTGCAGCAATACGGCACGCCTGAGCAGTTGGCTCGCATGCCTCTACATGACTAGATCAATACAATGAGACAAGCTATTTTTTTAGACTCAATACGCGAAACTGACTATCCAAGGTTAATCAAACTATGGGAAGCTGCGGGACATCACTTTGAAGCATAAATCAACTAAAGCGAACGTGAAAGCGATCCCGTCTGATGCGGGGGTTAAAACAATTCCAAGAAAATTAGCCATCAAATCTTTCTGTGCTTGGGATGGCGAAACTTTGGTGCTTAATGTACTTGGTACACCCAGCGCAAAACAAGATGCGATTGGGAAACCTAAAGGTAATCAGCTCAAGATAAGCGTTACTGCCGCCCCCGTGGCAGGCAAAGCCACCGACCATATGGTGAGATTTCTTGCAGTAGAGTTTGGCGTGTCCGTGAAGGATATCGAAGTGGTTTTTGGCAGAATGAATGTGAATAAACAACTCCGCATTTACTCACCCAAGACATTGCCTGCCGTCATCAATAAACACTTGTTAGTGATTGCATAGAGGATTTTTTTATCTCATGTGTGAAGTGATTTTTTTAATTAAGAATTGGGTGTGGAGCTAGTCGATATCTTCACGAGTGCCGCACTTCGGTCTAGGCAATAAAAAACCAGCACTTAGGCTGGTTTAGTGGACTACTTGGGACTGTGTGAAACAAGGTCTTGGCGGAGAGCTAGGGATTCGAACCCTAGATACAGGGTTAAGCCCGTATGCTTCCTTAGCAGGGAAGTGCCTTCGACCACTCGGCCAGCTCTCCGTTTATTGCGCTTTCGCTTTCGTTAGGTTTTACTAACAAGGGCGCGATATTACTTGATTTTTGCCTAACAATCAATGGTACTAGCAATGATTGTTATGATCAAAAGATATATCGAAAATCTATTAGTTCTTAATGAAAACTTAAGCTTCTTCTAGTTCAAATGCTTTATGTAATACACGCACTGCTAGTTCTAGGTATTTCTCATCCACCACTACTGCAATTTTGATTTCTGATGTCGAAATCATTTGAATGTTGATGCCTTCTTCAGCGAGTGTGCGGAACATTTGGCTGGCAATGCCAACATGAGAGCGCATACCTACACCA
>CAINWC010000329.1 GCA_903854305.1 uncultured Pseudomonadota bacterium
AAGTCAGCGCCAGCGGCGCCGAGCGCTTACATTGCCACCTGATATTACTTGGCAATCAGCTTAGTACTTGGCATATTCCACCTTACCAGCAATAACTTAAGCATTAGTTCACTGCACAACTCAGCTTGAATGTACTGCCCATCATGATAATCACTCAAGATTTTAATCACTCAAATTTAAAATTCGTACTCAACCTGCATCCTAAATGTATTGTTGGGTGCTGCATCGCTTATGCCAAATAGCCAGGCAGCGTTATATTTGATCGCCTGCTTATGACCAAGTGCGAGTTTACCGAACACGGCTGGTCCAACTCGATGATTCTGATTATTGGCGCTATCCCAGTGATCCCACCCCCCCATCTCGCCCATGCCTTGTGCGCCAAATTCTAATGCTGGCTTCCAGCGATATTTCGCTTGCCATTGATAGCCGATTTCAGTGACATGACGGTCATCAGCATCGTTAGGGCCAAACTTACGCTCAAATAGCACATTGCCATTTAGTTGCAGCTTGCCAAATTCAGTCTGGAATAATGGACCAATCTTGAACTCCCAAGGCGCCTTGCCATTGTTCAGCGGCGCTTCAATCTCCGTGATAAGGCCAATGTCCACCGCATATTTTCCTGTTTCTGTCAGCTGAAATTTGTTTTCCCACTCAGCCAGCGTTAGACCTTGACTACCTTCGCGCTCATGCTTTAAATAAAGCTCTGTGAACCAGTATTCCGTTGCACCGTAGCCAAAGCCAAGTGAAGAAACAGTATTGCGCGTGCCATCCGGCTGCTTGGCTGTGCCAAATTTAAAATCAACTTCCTTTTCGCCTTGCTCAACGGTTGGTGTATAAACGTAATCTGCTGGACCCGCCGCCGCATTGCTTATATAAACTGCGGCACTTGCACCAATCGTTAGACAAAGAATTGTTTTGCGCAATTGCATGTTAAATAGCTCCTGTTATTCGAATCGGTTTGCGGGTCTTGCCCGCTAATTTCATGCCAAAACCGATGACGGCTAGCACAGTAACGTAGAAAATGACTTGCATGCCTGCTGGGCGCGCATCATAGCCAATCAAGCTATGCAGCAACATGCCTGAAAGTCCATTTTCCGGTAGTGCTGACGAGGTATCCCATAATGGCGATGCTAAGGCTGGTATCAAATCAGCCTGAATTAAAAAGTGTGCGGCCGTGGATGCCATGCTGGCCGCCAGCAGCAACACTAGCGCACCAGTTGCTGCAAAAAACCAGCGCATCGGGATACGAAGTAAGCCAGCATAAATCGTGTAGCCAATAACTACGCCTGCCAGCGTTCCCATCAGTCCGCCGAACAACATCGCTCGCGCTCCAGCACCTTCAGATGCGGCGATACCATAAAGAAACAATACTGTTTCCGATCCTTCTCGCAGGACCGCCAGCCCAACCACAACCATCAGTATTGAGCACTCGCTACGCCCTTCACGAATATTGGCACCTACACTACGCGCCTTGTTAGCCAGCTCAGCGCCATGAGACGACATCCAGACGTTGTGCCAAGCCAGCATCAGTACGGCGATACCGAGTACGATGGCGTTGAATAACTCCTGACCAATGCCACTAGCAAAAGAAGCAATAACATCAGTTGAGGCTGCAACAATGCCAGAGCCGATTAAACCAGCAAGCAAGCCAGCGATCAGCCAGCGCATGCGCCCTGGCACCTCACGGGTGGCTGCAGAAACGATACCGATGATGATGGCTGCTTCAAGTACTTCCCGAAAAACAATAATGGCAGTTCCGAACATGATAATCCTCTGGTTTACTTTGCTTAACTTCTGTTACTTAAACTTCTGATACTTAACTATGGTGTTACATAACCATGGTCACTTAACGACAATAACGCCTTGGGCGGTTGCCTCATTGAACTCGCCAAAAAATGGATAACTACCTGCCTGCAATGGCCCAATATAGATGGTTGCGGTGCTGTTACCAGCAATCACTTTCTCGCGATTAAGTGAGTGGCTTTCAAATTCTTCTGGAGTTGCGTCCTGATTCTCAATCAACAGTTTTATTTTTTTGCCTGCTGGAATGCTTAGTTCGGACGGCTGAAAACGATGTTCTTTAATCATCAGCCTATAGTCTGCATCAGCCGCAAAAACTGAAAACGGAAGTAATAGTAGAATTAAATATGCGATTTTCATTGTGACTCTCAATAAGTTATTAAACTTAATGATAATCGTTCTTATTTGCAATTGCAATAATTTTTTCAGATATATTCATCTCTAAATGTTAAAATACAAACATGAAAATCAATCAAGACACTCTGCAACGCTTTGTATTTGAGAACACACCAGTACGCGGCAACCTTGTGAACCTCACACAAACATTTCAGCAAGCACTCAATCAGCAACAATTACCAAAAGGTTTACGTCAGGCGCTTGGCGAGTTAATGGCTGCGAGCGCCCTGCTCTCTGCCACGCTAAAAATGAACGGTGCATTAGTGCTGCAAATCCAAAGCAAAGGGCTGTTAAAACTGTTGGTTGTTGAGTGCACCTCAGATTTAGAAGGTGCCATTAAAATTCGTGCCACAGCCAAATGGAGCGGCGAAATTAGTGATGAACAAAACCTGTTTGAGCTAATAGAACACGACATTTTATGATTACGCTAGACCCAAAAGACGGCGGTCAAGCCTACCAAGGCATCGTGCCGCTCGAAGGCGATAGCATCAGCGCTATACTCGAAAATTACATGTTACGCTCTGAGCAAATCGACACCAAAATTTGGTTATGTTGTGATGGAAATTCTGCCGCTGGCATGCTGATTCAAAAATTACCTGAAACGATGAATCAGGTAACACAAGCCGAAGATTTAATCAGTCAGGATTTAGAAACGTGGAACCGCGTGGGTTACTTGGCTAGCACCGTCACAGAAGATGAATTACTCAATTTACCGACTGAAACTTTGCTTACACGATTATTCAACGAAGAAGACATTCGTCTTTTTGAAGCGAGCCCTACGGCATTTTTTTGCAGTTGCACACGCGAAAGTGTATCCAACATGTTGCGTATGCTTGGTGATAAAGAACTCACGAGTATTATTGAAGAGCGTGGCAATATTGAAGTGAACTGTGATTTTTGCAACACCCTTTATACCTTCGACAAGGTAGATGCCGCGCAGTTAATGATAACGGAAGCAGTGATTACCACTAGCTTGGAAATACATTAATCGGCACAAATAACTATTTACATAAATACGGCAAATATTCATCGGCTACATTGGTTTTATTTACGCCTTTCAAGGTCATTTTTTCAGGCGGCTTAGCGTTGCCACACACCCAAGTCACTGGCACGATTTGAGACTCTTCAATAACTGCGGCTCTAAATGAAAGTATTTTTCCTTTGATCTGCGGATGCGCTTTATTGCCAAATGTCATATGAATAGCGCCGTTTTGTACTTCTACTGAACTGACAAAATTACTGACGATTTTGTCCGGCGTTGGCAATCCTGCTTCTTTATTATCGGCTAATAATGCTTTAGCCACCGCCCAATTCAAAGCGATTGGCGCTTTCGCAATATCAGCCAAAGGCATCGCCGCCACAACCTGCTCTTTAACGATACGCCCCACGCTGGAAGGAATCGCGATCATCGCCAAAATTGCGATAATCGCCACCACAACCATCAACTCAATTGCTGAAAAGCCTGCATACTTTTGATATGTTTTGCATGTCATGCGAAATCCTCAAATCATCAATATTTATATCGCTGAAGTCTGGCGCATACGTTCGAACAAACAGACTGCTGCAGCTGCGCCAGCATTGAGAGACTCAACAGAACCAAGAGGACTTTCCACCATAGGAATGGTGATACTTTTAGTCGCCGCGGCCACTGTTTGCTTGCGTAGCCCTGCGCCTTCATTACCAATCACAAAAGCCGTAGGTTGCGTTAAATCTTGCGCATATAACGATTCACCTTGCATCGTAGTGGCATAACTATTGCCACTAAAACTTTGCAACTCTGCAACCAACTCTGCGCGTTCTACAATTGGCAATACAAATTGAGCCCCTTGCCCGCCGCGGAGTGCTTTAGGTGACCATGCATCGGTACAGCTCGTACTTAAATAAACAACTTCAGCGCCTGCCGCCGCTGCTGTACGCAACATACTGCCAAGGTTGCCAGGGTCTTGAATATCTTCCAGCATTAGCGCAAAAACTGGCTGCTCAGGTACATTTATTTGTGGGATTTTCACTAACGCAAGAATTCCAGTCGCTTTGGCAACCGGCGTGAGTTCCGCAAACATCAATGTAGGCAACATCATGGTGGAAATATGCTCTAGCGATTGAATTAAGCCTGTTGCCTCTACACTGCTTTGTCCCTCAGGAATAATCACCATGGTTGGCTCACCGAAGGCCGCCATATAAGCCTCGATCAGATGTACGCCGTCTAACAATGTTTGGCCTTCGCTACGCCGCTCACGTGCGTTATCTGCAAGCTTTTTAAGGTGCTTGAACACTGGATTATCCCGCGAAACGATATGTTTAAAAGACATGATTTAGACGACCTACCCTATCAAAAATATAATACTTAATTTGCATTACAAAATGGCATTTTAACTTAAAGTCAGGTTTTATTTAATGTTCAATTTCGGTAAGTAAACTTGGCCTGCTACTATTATTGGCGAGGTGATTGAAGCTTAGTCGTATAATTTTTGTCAATAAAAAAATAAAACCTAAAGATACTGAACATTCCGCCGTTTAAAAATCCTACAGTACGTGGGCTTTTTTATGGAGCGCGTTATAATATTGCCATGGCTAAAAAACTTCCGCTCGAACGCATCATCCACAACCAAGGCTTTGGTGCACGCAAACTGTGTCGACTCATGGTTTGGAACAATGAAATTACCGTCAATGGCGTACCATGTGACGACCCCAACGCTGAGTTTGAATTAGAAAATCTGCTATATACCGTACGCGGTGAAGAGTGGAGTTACCGCGAAAAGTCTTACTTAATGTTATACAAACCGAGCAATTACGAATGCTCGCACAAAACGCAACATCACCCTACTATTTACAGCCTGTTGCCACATCCACTTGTCGTACGTGATGTGCAATGCATAGGCAGATTAGATGAGGATACCACTGGCTTGATCCTTATGTCGGATGATGGGCAGTTCATCCATCGCATGAGTTCACCGAAACATAAAGTGCCTAAAGTTTACGAAGTAACCTGCAAGCACCCAGTAGATGATGAGCAAATTGCGCATATTTTAAAAGGTGTGCAATTGGTAGATGAAGATGCGCCAATCGCGGCACTGGCATGCACACGCATCAGCGACCACGTAATCCACATGACCTTGGCAGAAGGTAAATATCATCAGGTAAAACGCATGGTTGCCGCGATTAGCAACCGTGTTGAAGGCTTAAAACGCATTCAAATTGGTGCGTTAAAATTGCCGGATGATTTGGAAGTAGGTGATTGGCGCTGGTTAACCGAGAGTGATATGGATAAACTTTGTGCTGCATAAGCAAATAAATATCAATCGAGTACGTCAGGAAAACCGATGAGCCACGGAACACACTTGCCAGAGGAAGAGCCATACTTGGTTCACAACCTGAAGGAAATCATCCAGATATTGGCTGATTTATCGAAACGCAAAACTATGATTAGAGTGTCATTCAACCTTGGCGATGATGAATGTCTGACCACCATTATTGAAGTTGATGAGGAAAATCATGCCGTTTATCTTGATATTGGTCTTGATGAGGACTTTAACAACAGCCTGCTTCTAAGCCCGCATGTGGTTTTTATTAGAGATGATGGCGTTAAAATAAAATGGATAAGTGACAAGCTCTCTGTGGTTAACTTGACTGGCGGCAAAGCCATTAAAATTGCCCTTCCTGCTAAGATAGTACGCATGCAACGCAGAGATTTCTTTCGCGTTCCGACACCACTATTAAATCCGGTACTATGCCAAATCCCGATTCCTAGCGAAGCGAGTTCTGACGCGGACAAGACGCTGGAACTCACCATTGTAGACGTTAGCCTCGGTGGCGTTGGCGTTCTTGCAACAGACCCACTGCATCCCGCGTTGGTAGAAGGTGCAAGCTTTGATCGCTGCAAAATTAGTTTTCCAGAAATAGGTATGGCAAATCTTACGCTACAAATAAAAAATGTGATCCCTCTTCCTATGAAAAGCGGCACCATTAAATACCGTATTGGCCTGGAATATATAGAACCGTCTCGCAGCAATGAGGGTTTGATTCACAAGTACACCTTTAATCTAGAGCGCGCTACGCTGGCACTCGCACATAGCACTGACCTTGCCACCAAAAAATAGGCTCACTTCAAGCGTAAGCTGCTTCCACGAAAGGAGGTATCTAACGTGTATAAATACCGACGGCTTGAAGTACACAAAGAAGTGAGATGCAGATCCTTACCAATCAAAAGATACATAACGAGTCACATAAAATATGAAAATATTGCTTAAAAAATGCGCGAACACCCTGACAATTGCTACATCAATATTTTTGGCGATAGGGTTAGGTTATATGTTTGTAAAAAACCAACCAATCAGTGATTTAATCTCAGAAATTTCATTTTGTTATTTAGCGATTGCTGTTTTTAACTATATAACATTTGGCACTGCAACTTTGTGGCATCAGAAAAGCAGTAGTTAGCAAAGGTGCAATAGCCGTTGTTTACCTTGTCTTAATTAAAAGCAACTCAATCTCAATTCAATGACTAAAATATATTTTAAACGGCATGACTTTACCGCTGAAGACTGTAATGTTGCGTTCACGTTAAAAATGACTTTAATGACTTTAATAAATTTGATCAGATGATTCACTTTAGAATTCTTTGGAATCGCTTGAAGCAACACCCTTTATCGCGGGTTGGACCTGGGCTGATTACCGGTGTAGCCGATGATGATCCGAGCGGCATAGCAACTTACTCTCAAGCAGGTGCTCAATTCGGCCTCAATATGTTATGGACGATGCCGCTTGCTTTCCCAATGATGGCTGCGGTGCAATCCATGTGCGCACTGATAGGCCGAGTGACTGGAAAAGGACTCGCCGCTAATATTAAGGCCACGTTTCCGCCAATCGTGCTTCAAGGTGTTGTGCTGCTACTGTTAATTGCAAATACACTCAACATTGCTGCGGACGTTGCCGCAATGGGAGAAGTTGCGGAACTCGTCACAGGATTCAATCGCCATATGATGACTGCATTCTTCGTATTCGGAACGCTGTTGCTACAGGTTTTTGTTCCCTACCATCGCTATGTATTCTTTCTTAAGTGGCTGACACTCTCACTGCTAGCCTACGCAGCGGTCTTATTCACCGTTCACGTTCCTTGGAGCGAGGTGGCATTACGCACAGTCTGGCCTAGTTTCACACTAAACGCGAATACCGCTGCTGTGATTGTTGGTGTATTTGGTACAACAATAAGCCCTTACCTCTTCTTTTGGCAGGCCTCAGAAGAAGTCGAGGACATGCGGGCAAAGCAAGATAAAGCGCTGCTATTGCTGGATGCGCATGATGCAGCACCAGAACTGCGTCGCATCCGCTGGGACACATGGAGTGGCATGCTGTACTCCAACATCACGGCATTTTTTATCATTCTGGCGACAGCCGTCACGCTCAACGTTGCGGGAATTACTGACATCAATACTGCTGCACAGGCCGCTGGCGCGCTTCGGCCACTTGCTGGTGAATTCGCATACCTTCTTTTTGCCATTGGTATTCTCGGGGTCGGTTTGATCGGCGTGCCGGTACTTGCGGGCTCAGCAGCCTATGCACTATCAGAGGCAATGAGTTGGAAGTGGGGACTAGAACGCAAGGCGACTGACGCTCGCGGCTTTTATGGCGTTATCGTTGTTAGTGTACTTGCTGGGCTGATCATCCAGTACTCGCCAATCAGTCCGATGAAAGCGTTATTCTGGAGTGCCGTGATCAACGGTGTCGTTGCAGTACCGCTAATGGTTGTGATTATCGTGCTAGCTTCAAATAAGTCAGTAATGGGTGCTTTTACTGCAAGTCGTCCAATTATCGCGCTTGGTTGGGTGACTACTGTAGTAATGGGCATCGCAGCTTTGTGCATGCTGATACCAAGCTAGCATTGCCCTCAGGGGTTACAGAACATTGCCTTTAGATGCTAAGAAAGTCGGCCTAGAAGCAGTGAGTAACACTTCAAATTCATTTGCAGGCAAAGGTTTACTGAAATAGTAGCCTTGTAACTCATCACAGCCAATCGCTTGTAGATAATCATGCTGGTAACGGGTCTCAACGCCCTCGGCAATAACCTTCATGCCTAAGCTTTGTCCAAGCACAATAATGGC
>CAINWC010000330.1 GCA_903854305.1 uncultured Pseudomonadota bacterium
CTGCCGATGAAACAAGCATCCTTGCCGGCATCGAACTTACGCATGATGCGCTTCACTTTCCAAACGCAGCTTGGGTCAATCCAAAACAGCTTTGTGGCCGTTTAACTGCACATAAAAATATTTCAATTAAAACATTAACTAATGTTGATAATATATTGAAAAATAATGATTTATTTGAAATTTATTCAAATGAAAAACTCATGGAAAAAGCCGATATTGTTATTATCGCAAATGCTAACGATGCTCAGAATTTAGGCTTAGATTTGCATCTAAAAACACAATCTGTACGTGGGCAAGTGAGTATGCTTGCTGCTACAGACATCAGTCAAAAGCTTAAATTAATTGTATGTAGTGATGGCTACTTGAGCCCAGCAGAGAATGAGCGACATTGTTTGGGAGCAACATTCTCGACAGAAAATATAGACGCATCACTTGATGAATTAGACCATTTATCTAATCTAGCAAGATTAAAATGCTTCTCTATGCCTCTTTATGAAAACTTTAAAGACAATATTAACGGTGGTCGTGTTTCATTCAGATGCACCTCGTCCGATTATTTTCCTTTGCTTGGTGAATTGTTAGATCACACCATATTGAAATCTAAACCGCCCCGCCCTAAAACCAGGCCTGAGTCTTTGCCGTGGATTAAAGGGCTATACATGAACATCGCACATGGTAGCCGAGGTTTCACCAGTGCACCGTATTGTGCGGAATTACTGGCACAAACGATATGCAACGAGCCTATCACTATGAATAATGAATTCGCCGGATCACTCAACCCCAACCGTTTTTTGTTGCGTAAACTTGGTTTGAAACGTTTGGCTAGAATGATTTAAAACAAAATTTATTAACGATACAATCTTAATAAACCTCATCATTCCTTTAAAAGCAGGAATGACGAACTAAGTGCTATACGCTAGAATCACGCCATGCAATCAACTTCATCAGAACAAGCGTTAAAACATTTCCAGCAGGCGCTATTGCGCAATCCTAAAGACTTAGAGGCCCAAGTCAATTGCGGCAATTTATGCGTAGAACTGCATCGCTATGAAGATGCTGCGGGTTATTTCAGGCGCCTGTCGCGTGTACTCAAAACCAATTTAGACGTGCGCAATGCGCTTTGTTATGCTTTGCAAGAACTTGGTAATGAATCGCACACACAAGGTCGCTATACCATAGCTGAGACCTGCTTTCAGGAGGCACTTCTGCATCAACCTGCGAATGCGGCTTATTTGTATAACTTGGGCAATGCGCAACGCGAACTTGGCAAAGCTAAAGAAGCGGCTATTCAGTTTCAAAAAACCATACAATTAAGCCCTGATGACGCGGACGCTTATAACAATCTAGGCAATGTACAACGTGAATTAGGTCAGCTAGATTTAGCGATAGCAAGTTACCAAAAAGCGCTAGATTTAAACCCTAAGCTTTATCATGCCAAGATGCATTTGGTGCATCAAAAGCAGCATATATGCGACTGGCAAGGCTTGGAAGCGGATATTACTGAAATTCGTGAATGGGTAAAAAATGCTCCACAAGCGCAAATTTCGCCATTTGCATTTTTAGCCATGCCATCAACGACAGCTGAAGAGCAGAAGTTATGCGCAAATAATTGGGTGAATAATCGTTATGCTGCGTTGATTAAACAAGCCGAAGCGCTTAATTTCAAGTATGACTTATCACGCAAAAACCAAAAAATCAGAATCGGCTATCTATCAGCCGACTTTAGATTGCATCCGCTGGCATTTTTAGTCAGCGAACTAATCGAACTGCATGACCGCAGCCAATTTGAAATCATCGCCTTTTCATATGGCGTTAATGATCAATCAAGCGCCAGAACCAGGCTAGAAAAGGCTTTTGACCAATTTCACGATATTCGACAGCTATCTGAGATTGATGCAGCTAAAAAAATACATGCAAGCAATATTGATATTTTGGTCGATTTAACAGGCTTCACCCAAACCAGCCGTACCGGCATCGCCGCTTTGCGCCCTGCGCCTATCAACATTAATTGGCTTGGCTTTCCGGGAACAATGGGTGGCTTACATGATGGCAAACAACCGCTATTTGATTACATTTTAAGCGATGCGTTTATTAGCCCGCCCGAGACTGCATCGCATTATGCAGAACAACTAGCACTATTACCACAATGCTACCAACCCAATGACCGAAAGCGTCCAGTAGGAGAAACACCTACGCGTGAAACTTGTCAGCTACCAGCCGATAGCTTTGTGTTTTGCTGCTTTAACCAAACATTCAAAATCACGCCTGACGTTTTTGCCGTTTGGATGCGCTTGCTAAAAGCCACACCAAATAGCGTACTTTGGTTGCTAGAGTGCAATCGCTGGGCAAAGCAAAATTTAATACGCGAGGCGACAACACAAGGCATTGAAGCCGATAGATTAATTTTTGCGCCACGAGTTACCATTGCCAACCATCTGGCACGCCATGCCCATGCTGACTTGTTTTTAGACACGCAACCCTACAACGCACACACCACGTGCAGCGATGCATTGTGGATGGGTGTGCCTGTATTAACCTGTATTGGTGACACTTTCGCCGCACGTGTTGCTGGCAGTTTATTAAACGAAGCGGGCTTAACAGAGATGATTACATATGCGCTGCAAGACTATGAAAATAAAGCACTTTACTTTTCAAAAAATCCTGACGAACTGTCAGCATTAAAGCAAAAATTACACGTTGAAAAAACAAATTCTGCATTGTTCGACACGACATGTTTTGCTCAGTCGCTAGAGGCTACTTATCAGACGATATGGCAGAGATATCACAATAAAAATAAAAGTGAAATAAAAAACTAGCGACATTACTAACAAGCAGAATAAATTTTCATGCTAAAGTCATAAAAATAACGTCGCTACAATATCAATTACTACTGAAAAATCTTTTAGGCATTGCCGTAAAAGACTAAACGATTAGGACAACACAATGGCAGCCATCGACATTACCCCGATTTTAAAATTCATGTTGGACAAAGGTGGTTCTGATCTGTTTTTTAGTACAGGAGCATCGATTCATATTGAAATTGAAGGCGATACACTGCCGATTAATGCCCAAATCATGGTGCCTGGCATGATCAAAGAAATTGCCTACTCACTCATGAGTCCGGAACAAATCAAAGAATTTGAAGCCACATTAGAATGTAATTTTGCGATTAGTAAGAAAGATGTGGGACGTTTTCGGGTCAATGTATTTAGGCAACGCGGCGAAGTCGGCATGGTTGTTCGCCATATTAAAACAGACATTCCCTCCATAGACACGCTAGGTTTGCCAGCGATATTAAAAGATTTAGTGTCACGCAAGCGTGGATTGATTTTAGTGGTTGGTGCAACAGGTTCAGGTAAAACCACCACCCTCGCCTCGATGATCGACTACCGCAATGAAACCAGTAACGGCCATATTCTAACGCTTGAAGACCCCATTGAATTTATACACCCGCATAAAAAATCCGTGGTAGATCAACGTGAAGTGGGCATTGATACCCTTTCTTTTGAAAATGGCCTTAAAAATGCCATGCGCCAAGCACCAGATGTGATTCTAATTGGTGAAGTCCGCGATATGGAAGGCATGAAAAACGCCTTGGCTTATGCTGAAACCGGGCATTTATGCCTAGCCACCTTACATGCCAACAATGCCAATCAAGCGCTTGAACGCGTGATTTCATTCTTTCCTGAAGATGCTAGAACAGGCTTATTACTTGGGATGTCGATGAACTTAGTAGCGATTGTTTCTCAACGCTTGATTCCAGGCAAGCTAAGCAAACGAGTTGCAGCATCCGAGGTTATGATTAACTCACCTTACATTGCTGAACTGATTCAAAAGCATAAATTGAGCGACATCAAAGAAATTATGGCTGATAGCAATGACCTTGGCATGAACACATTTGATCAATCATTATTCAAGCTGTTTGCTAACGGTAAAATCGACGAAGAAAATGCGCTAGCAAACGCTGATTCTCGTAATGATTTGTCACTTAAAATCCGCTTTACAGCAGAAGGTAGCCGCAACGCTAGCTTTAGTTAACAAACTAATCATTGTGGTTGCTGGCAGCAAAAATTGCAGCAACCACAATCAGTCCGCCACCAAGCCATTCATTCCAGGTCATTACTTCATTAGCCAAGTAGTATGAGGCCACTGCAGCCACCACCAACTCAAAGAGAAACAATACTGAAGCACGCGTTGCGGTAATTAGCGTTACGCCATATTGCACCAGCAGTGTTGCCGCCATCACCAATATCGCAATAAACAACATTATTAACCAATGGTTAACACTAAAAAAACTCGGTGCTGGAATTGCCTTTTTTACAAATGGCATAAATAAAATAGCCACGACAAACACGCCAATCCATACCGCAAAAGACTTAGTAAGCACGGTTAAATGCGTGGACTTTCGCGTAATCACATTGGTCAATGAAAACCCCATGCCAGATGACAACGCGATCCATTCAGCCGAGTCTCTAGGGAGCGGCAATGCGCCAGTTTGTCCAGAAAAGTCATAAAGCATAATAAACGCGCCCAACAATGATAGGCTGATAATCATTAATCCGCGCATATCGGTGCGCTCTTTCAACCAAAAATGCGCAAGTATCAAGGTCCATAATGGCGATAGATAAAATAACAGCATCACACGCATTACCTCGCCATCAATCACCGCAATTACATAAGCTAGGTTAGTCCAGCCAGCCGCTATAGATAGCCAAACGATACTAATAGGTAATTTAAAAATTTCGCGCCAATGCTTGGCAAAGTAAATGCCAGCCAAAATAATGACGATGCCATAGGTATAAAAGCTTGAAGCTACTGCTGAAATACCTGCCTCAGCCAAGAGCCGATAAGGAAACCAGATAATGCCCCAGCATAATGCACCAAATAACAAACTTAAAACTGCACTCAATTTAGCCGTCATTTGCGTTTCTGTTTGATTGGTAATATTCACGTTACTCATTTTTCCATCTACTTTACTCTGTGTTCTATATTTTATATTCTGGTAATGCACGCATTGGTGATGTACGCGCGCTATATTACAATAACGCCTATGAATCCAAATCTAAATTTACTGCAGCCTTACCCTTTTCAGCGCTTACGCGACTTATTTAAGGGCACAACGCCTAACCCCGCTTATTCTGCCATTAACATATCCATTGGTGAGCCTAAACATGCCACACCGCAGCTGATTAAAGACGCGCTAGTGAATAATTTAGCAGGACTGGCGAGCTACCCAACCACTATAGGCTCTTTAGCACTGCGCGAAGCGATTTCCAAATGGATTTCTCGCCGTTATGGTGTGGCGAACTTAAACCCTGAGACTGCTATATTGCCAGTAACTGGCAGTCGTGAGGCATTGTTTGCCTTCTCACAATTGATCATAGACCGCTCAAAACCAAATCCAGTGGTAATTTCACCGAATCCGTTTTACCAGATTTATGAAGGTGCCGCATTTTTAGCCGGTGCTGAGCCTTACTTCCTAAATACCTTGCCTGAAAATGACCATGCAATGGACTTTGAAAGCGTGCCTGTTGATGTGCTTAACCGAACGCAATTGGTTTATGTATGCAGCCCGGGCAACCCATCTGGCAAGATAATGAGCTTAGCGCAATGGAAAACCATCTTTGAATTATCAGATAAATACAACTTTGTGATTGCTGCAGATGAATGCTATTCAGAGATTTATTTTGATGAGGCGAATCCACCGCTAGGCGCGCTACAAGCGGCGCACAAACTTGGTAGAGATTATAAAAATCTAGTGATTTTTAGCTCACTTTCTAAACGTTCAAACGTACCGGGTATGCGCTCAGGCTTTGTTGCCGGGGATGAAAAAATCATCGAAAAATTTGCGCTCTACCGCACCTATCATGGTTGCGCAATGAACCCAGCCGTGCAAGCTGCCAGCATGACCGCATGGAATGATGAAGCCCATGTGATTGAAAACCGCAGACTTTATGCAGAAAAGTTTGAAATCGTCACTCCGTTATTGAGAGGCACGCTACAAGTTGAAATGCCTGATGCTGCGTTCTACTTGTGGGCCAGAAGTCATATGCCAGATACGGACTTCGCCTTAAAGCTATATCGTGATTTTAATGTGACGGTATTACCAGGCAGTTACTTGGCACGTGAAGCACATGGGGTAAATCCAGGGATAGGCTTTGTAAGGTTGGCCTTGGTCGCAAGTTTGGATGAATGTGTAGAAGCGGCAAATCGCATTAAACAACTAGCCAATTAATCTTGCTTGTCATACCAGCATAACCACAAGGGTCATCCCCGTAGAATATATGCGCTAAAGCGCATTATTCATACCTGATAGGTTGGTATGACTCGTTGAACTACTTAATGTTACTTATCAATACTCACTTGTAATAAATTGATTTATTTCACTTAATACAAATTCATTCAAGTTGGTATTCAAACAATCCAACTCAACAACATCTTTCATGCCACGCAACCAAGTCAATTGACGCTTAGCCAATTGGCGCGTGGCAAAAATACCTCTATCACGCAATTCAGCTGCATCATATTCACCAGACAAATGTTCCAAAGCCTGACGATAACCCACACAACGCATAGAGGTTGATTCTGGTGTGAGTGAAGGATATTTCGCAATCAACGCTTTCACCTCCGCTATAAAACCTGCAGCCAACATCTGGTCGAATCTTAATGCGATGCGATCATGCAATACTTTGCGGTCGCTAGGTACTAACGCTATCTTGAGCAGATTGTATGGCAAGGCTTCACTGGTCTGTTTAGCGTAAAGTGCAGACATCGCCTCGCCTGTAATCTCAAAAACTTCTAAAGCACGCTGAATGCGTTGCATATCGTTAGGCTCTAATCGCGCAGCCGTTATTGGGTCTATCAGTGCCAACTTGGCGTGCATAGCAGGCCAACCAATCAGTGCGGCGCGTGCATCGAGCCTTGCACGTATTTCTGGGTCGGCCTCTGGCAAGCCACTCAACCCCTCTTGCAAGGCTTTAAAGTACAACATCGTACCGCCCACCAATAATGGTATTTTGCCACGTGCTGTGATGTCAGCCATTAAACGCAATGCATCACTTCTGAAATTAGCCGCAGAATATGCGCTGGTAGGGTCGATAATATCAATCAAATGATGCGGCGCAATTGCTAAAGTTTCCGCATCAGGCTTGGCTGTACCAATATTCATATCTTTAAACACCAGCGCAGAATCTACACTGATAATTTCAACAGGCAGCTTAGACATAAGCGCAACCGCCGCGCCAGTCTTGCCGCTGGCAGTTGGACCCATGAGAAAAATTGCAGTAGGTAAGTTTTGATGATTCATGGGTTGTTATTATGGTGTTGTAGTGCGTAATACGCAAAATGTAAGGTTGATTTATGCTATTTCTAGCGTAATTTTCTTAATCGTTTCTAGCTAAAGAAACCATTGCCACTCTCTATTTTCCCCGCATAAACATCTTATCCAAGTCTGACATTGAAACTTGAAACCAAGTCGGTCGCCCGTGATTACATTGTCCTGAACGTTCGGTGGCTTCCATATCACGTAGCAACGCGTTCATCTCTGTTACATTAAGGCTGCGGTTGGCGCGCACGGCAGCATGACAAGCCATCGTGCCTAATAACTCATTCCTACGTTCCGTAAGCGCTCGACTGGCGCCGTATTCGCGTAAATCTCGCAACACATCTCGTGCTAGCGTTACGGCATCGGCATCTTGCAACATGGTCGGCACAGCACGTACAGCTAATGTGGTGGGCGATAGTATGGCGATGTCGAAACCCAGTTGTTGCAGATTGGCATCGTTGCTGGCTAAGGCTTCTTGCACCGTAGCGACTTCTAATCTATCGGCATTAAAGCTTACTGCTATTAACAAAGGCTGCATGGCGACCGATTTAGTGTCGAGCGCATTTTTTAATTGCTCGTACATAATGCGTTCATGCGCCGCATGCATATCAACCACAACCAAGCCCTGGGCATTTTGCGCCAACACGTACACGCCATGAATTTGCGCTACGGCGAAGCCCAAGGGAAAGTCACTTGCAGCATGATTTTCATAAGAATTATTCGCAAAATCAGCATCGCCACCAAGCCCGTCCCTATTGGCTTGCAGGGCAGTGTTATTTGAGTAGTTTTGCGAAGCATTTTGGCTGTTACCAAACAAAGTCTGATAAAAACTATTCGGCTCATTAGCACTTAAATTAATCTGCGATTGGTATTGAGGATAAGGGTTCGTTGCATAATTTGCAGTCTGCGCATTCAGGGCGGGATGTGCGAATGGATTATAGGCCGCTTGATTTGCGGTAGTGGCGTTGGAAACACCAGTAGGCGTAGCGAGCGCCTTGTGTAGAGAATGAAAGATAAAACGATGAATAGCTTGTCCGTCACGAAAACGCACCTCGGTTTTGCTTGGGTGTACATTTACATCCACCAAGTTAGGGTCTAGCTCAATGAAAAGCACAAAGGCAGGGTGGCGGTCGTGGTGCAACACATCTTGATAGGCTTGGCGTATTGCGTGAGAAATGAGTTTATCGCGTACAAAACGGCCGTTAACGTAGACATATTGCGTATCACTTTTGTACCGATTAAACGTAGGTTTTGCAGCCACGCCCCATAAGCGCAAACCTGCTGCAGATTCATCGACGCTAATCGTTTCAGCGGCAAAGTCTGTACCTAAGACTTCGCTGAAACGTTTCTCTGGCGGGCTAATAGCGTAGCGGCTAAGCGCCCTGCCATTGTGTTGCAGCATAAACGCCACATCAGGCCGCGATAACGCAATACGATTAAACGCCGCTTCACAATGCCCAAACTCCGTGCCTTCTGTTTTTAAAAACTTACGCCGTGCAGGGGTGTTGAAATATAAATCGTTAACCTCAATCACAGTGCCCGCATCCAGCGCGGCAGGCTCAATGGCTGAAATATCACTGCCATCTGAAGTGATGCGCCAAGCATGTTTACTTTCGGCAAAACGGCTGCTAATCAAAGTGCGTGAAACTGATGCGATACTCGCTAAGGCTTCACCGCGAAAACCTAAACTTGCAACAGATTCTAAATCTTCTAAACTGGCAATTTTACTCGTCGCATGCCGTGTAAGCGCCATCGCTAAATCATCTTGGGCGATGCCAGTGCCGTTATCTGCCACCCTTAACTGCTTAACACCACCTTGCATCAATGACACTTGAATATCGGTACTGCCAGCATCCAGGCTATTCTCCAGTAACTCTTTGAGCGCGGATGCGGGACGCTCTACTACCTCACCTGCGGCGATTTGGCTAATGAGTTGATCTGGTAAGAGTTGAATGCGCATTAAGATTGATATTTTGATTAGGATGTTGATAGGTGATTTTATAGATTGGTATTTTACCTGTTTTAAGCTAAATTCTTAAAAGTATGAAATCAAACACACAAGATTTAACTCAAAACGCTTACATCGAAAGCTTTGCACAAGCACGTAGCCTCAAGCGACATCATCACTTTTACTTAGGGCCAACCAACTCAGGCAAAACACACAATGCTTTGATTGCCTTACAAAATGCAAAATCTGGCGTATATCTAGCGCCATTGCGGTTGCTTGCCATGGAAATTCGTGATCGATTAGTAGTGGCAGGCGTACCGTGCAATTTAATTACTGGTGAAGAGCGCGTTTTGATGGAAGGCGCACAACATACCGCATCCACCATTGAGATGATGAACCCAAGCAAACCAGTAGAAGTCGCGATTATTGATGAGATTCAAATGCTACAAGATCCTGACCGTGGCAGCGCCTGGACTACCGCATTGGTTGGCGTACCGGCTAAGTTCATATTCGTATGCGGCTCGAATGCCGTAACAGCACCATGCATCGCTGTGGTTGAGTTAATGAATGAAACGCACGAGATTACTTATTTAGCGCGCAAAACACCGCTAGTGTTAGAAGAAACCAGCATCTGCGGCAAACGCTACAGCCGCCAAAAACTAAAACCTCACCTACAAAAAGGTGATGCCATCATCGCCTTTAGCCGCAAAGATGTGCTGACTTTTAGCGCACGCTTCCGCCAATGGGGGTTTACCGTAGCAAGCATTTATGGTGCCTTATCTCCAGAAGTTAGACGTACAGAATCAGAGCGCTTTTGCTCTGGTGCGGCTGATATTCTAGTAGCAACCGATGCGATTGGCATGGGTTTGAACCTACCGATACGCCGTGTGATTTTCTCTAATATCCATAAGTTTGATGGCATCGCTTCGCGTCACCTGAATTCAACTGAAGTGCGTCAGATTGCAGGCCGCGCAGGGCGATTTGGCATTTACGAGACAGGCTATGTCAGCGTGCTAGAAAATGACGAGCTGATTCATATTGAGCACATGCTAAACGTTGATGACACCTCTGATTTAATAAAGCTGCCTGTGAGCATCAACTTTAACCAGATTGGTCAAATAGCCGAACAATTGCATACGCGAAAAATTGCCGAAGTGCTTAACCATCATCAGCAAAGAACCAAATTCAACGCAGCGTTGTTTGCACAAACTCCACTCAACAATCAAATTGTGCAGGCGATATTGGTCGATGAGCATGCGCCAAACATGTCATTAAAAAATAAGTTTATTTTCGTCTGTGCACCTATCTCGCTGAATGTGGCGTATGAAAAAGACTATTACTTACTTTGTTTGCAAAGTGTGGCGCATTCGCATAAACGAACCTTGCCGGCAACGCCAGTTTGGTTAACCGCCAATAGTCCTAAGCATTTAGAAGCTGCGGAGTTACTCAGCCACAACCTAAGCTTATACGCATGGCTGAGCTTTAAGTTTCCGCAGATTTTTGTGGATGGCGCTGAAGTTAAAGCATTGCGACAACAAGTAAGCCTTTATATAGAAAACGCGCTGCTCACCCAAGCTGGCTATGGGGATACAAGCAGAGAGATTGACTACTTAATGACGAATAGACGATAGCTTCCCTATAGAAAAGCAGATTAAAAGCACCTAATCTAAAATTACCGTTTCAAGGTAATCCGGCACAACCACCTGCCAATGCAGTTTTTCCTCGATATGCAACCGCATGGCATCCGCCGCGACTGGCTCGCCATGAGTTATAAAAGTTTTCTTTGGGGGCGCTTCAAAACCACCCAGCCAATCAATAATCTCCGAATAATCAGCATGGGCAGATAGATTTGAAATCAATTCAACATCAGCGCGCACTGGCATATATTCACCATGGATTTTAATACTATCAGCGCCATCTAACATCGCAGCGCCCCTTGTACCCGCAGCCTGAAACCCTACAAACAGGATAGTGTTTTTAGGATTTGGCACAAAAGCTTTTAAATGATGCACAACACGCCCGCCAGAGGCCATTCCGCTAGCTGAAAGAATGATTGCAGAGCCGCTAATATCGTTCAATCGCTTTGATTCCTCAATACTATTCACCATGTGCGCTGTATGACATAAATCGCTGGATTGCTCAGGTGTTAAACGATGCTCTCCTCGATAATGATTGAATATGGCCGTAGCATCCACGGCCATTGGACTGTTCAGATAAACAGGAATATTGTTAGCAATAGCGCCTGAAGATTTAAGCAGGTATATGTAATAAA
>CAINWC010000331.1 GCA_903854305.1 uncultured Pseudomonadota bacterium
GCATGCCAGCTTCAAACGACAATCGTGTGCGGGTGCTGGCTTTTTCAAAAATCATCACCAAAGTGCGATCTTGTAGCGGCCAATATTGTTGATAAGCCTTGAATTGGCTTTTAATCCAACGCGCACGCTCAAATACGTACTCAAGCTCATCTCGATTTAAGTCATTGAACTGTAAAAAATGTTTTATTGCCATAATGTTTACCGCAGTAGTTTCTATTCTTTGGAATATTAATGTGTAGTATAAATGCTTTTAACCGATTCACAACGCTACAAAGCAAGGCTAGCGGTCTAAGAACGCCTTAATCACCACAGCTAAACGTTGTACCAGCTCATTCGCCTCAGCTTCATTCATCACTAATGGTGGCAACAAACGCACTACATTATCTGCTGTGACGTTAATCAATAACTTTTCCGCCAAGGCCATTTTCACGAGATCTGCACATGGTCGATCTAGCTCAACACCGATCATTAGGCCAGCATTACGTACAGTAGTTACACCTTTGATATTTTTAAATTCAGCTTCAAAACCTGTACGAATCACATGTCCGATTTTTTCAGCATTTTCACGTAGACCATCCTCTTCAATTGCATTTAGTGTGGCTAGGCCAGCCGCGCAAGCCAATGGGTTGCCGCCAAAAGTTGAACCATGTTTGCCATAGGTAAATACTTCTGCCGCTCGACCATGTGCCACACAAGCGCCAATAGGCACGCCTGAGCCTAAGCCTTTAGCCAAGCTCATTACATCAGGCATGATGGTTGTGTGCTGGAAAGAAAACCAAGTACCCGTACGACCTACACCTGTTTGCACTTCATCTAACATTAACAGCCAATCATGAGCATCACAAATTTGGCGTAATGTTTCTAGATATGCCTCTGCATCTTTTGGAATGTTAATGCCGCCCTCGCCCTGTACTGGCTCGACCAAAATGGCCACCACATTAGCATTACGAGAAGCGATGTATTTAACGGCTTCTACATCATCATAAGGCACACGAATAAAACCACTCACTAGCGGCTCAAAGCCTGCTTGTACCTTACGGTTCCCTGTGGCCGATAACGTGGCCATGGTACGCCCATGAAACGATTGATCCATCACAATGATTTCAGGGTTTTCTATCCCTTTATTGTGCCCAAATAGCCGCGCCAGCTTAATGCTGGCCTCATTGGCTTCACAACCAGAGTTACAGAAAAACACTTTATCCATGCCTGAGATTTCGCAGAGTTTATCCGCCAAAGCTTCTTGCTCTGCAATATTATAAATATTAGACACATGAATGAGTTTAGCGGCTTGTTCGCTGATAGCTTTGACTAATTTGGGGTGTGCATGGCCTAAGCCATTAACCGCAACGCCTGCTAACGCGTCTAAATACTTTTCGCCTTTATCATCCCACAACCAAACGCCCTCACCTTTCACAAAGGTGACTGGTTGGCGCATGTAAGTGTTCATTAAATGGTTTGTCATGGATAACTTTATATAATCTATATTTTTAAATGGGGTAACTGTAAAACAGGCTATACATGTAAACGCAAACGGCGACTAATGCCGCCGTGGAATAAATTTTAAATTTAAAGTGACTAAATTGCGATACATTTCTCTATATGTGAGATTATCTGAAACCCCCTTGATTGGCAAGCCTGCGGATACTGCCTGCTGACTAATACCGCCTGTTTACGAATGAAATTTATGCTAAAAATCCTGCAACTTAAGCTTACCAACGTTACCTTTCCAAATTTAGGTAGTTTATGGATGCTGGTTGCCGCGCTTGGATTTGCCATCATGGGCGCATTGGTTAAGATGGGCGCACAAAAATTCAGTAGCGGTGAACTTGTGTTTTACCGCTCGATATTTGGCTTGATTGCCATTTGGTTATATCTCTTCACAAAAAAATTACCCCTAGCAACACCTGTCATGTTTAAGCAAATATCGCGTGCATTAGTAGGGTTTACATCACTGGTGCTGTTTTTCTATGCAATCGCGCACCTACCTTTAGCAACCGCGATTACGCTCAATTATACTTCGCCCTTATTTTTAGCAGCAATCACACCGTTTATGCTGCATGAAAAACCAAAAAAATCATTGATTTTTGGTCTTAGTATTGGTTTTATAGTCTTAAGCTTGCTGCTTAAACCAAGTTTAAGCAGCGCAGATTGGCTCGCGGGCAGTTTAGGTTTACTTTCCGGTATAGGTGCGGCATTTGCCTACATGCATGTAAAACAACTCGGTAAAGCGAACGAACCAGATTGGCGTACCGTTTTCTATTTCACGCTCATCTCAACGATAGGTGCAGGTCTATGGATGTTTTTCGATACTTTTCATCCAGTCGCGTGGCAAGACTTACCTGTTTTATTCGGTTTAGGACTTTCAGCCACCATCGCACAATTGGCGATGACGCGTGCTTATCGTACTGGCGAAACGCTAGTCGTTGCAAATTTAGCCTATTTAACTGTCGTGCTAGCCAGCCTGTTTGGTGTGATATGGTGGCATGAACAATTAAGCCTGGATGCCATTTTTGCTATCGGGTTAATTATTTTAAGCGGTGTGATTAGCGTGCGTACCACACAATAATAGTTTTGCAACTATCTTCAAAATATCAGTAGCAGAAGCCCTTAATCAACAACCTGCCAGACAATTTACTGAACAACTTACTAGACAAGCAAGTTATTCAGCAGTAATCTAATCTTCCGACGTTAAAAACGTAGTGTTCTACAGAGCTTTCATGGCGATGCAATACACCATTAAATGGTTAGCGATAGGATTAGTGCCCATGGCATTAAGTGGTTGCTTGGGCGGCACTATTGCACAACAAGTCGCCCAATCCATTCTAATGCAAGGCGCAGATAAAGCTACGGCAGCAGCAATAGACGCACACGATTACAACGAAAAAATAGCTGCGCAAAACCGACCACTTAAAGATACTGCGCCTGACCCCTATAGAATTGCCTTTTTGAATGCGGGCTTTAAACAAGTGGCTATTCAAGTGGAGCCTCTACCTGCAAGTTCGATTGAAGAGAATAATCAAACTACAAACGTTCAATCAGCACAACTGGTACAAGTAGAAGTTTGGAGTTTTCTTGTAGGCGATGAAAAACAACGGGTCTTAGAAAATGCCAGAATACAGGGCTCAACAGAAATCCCCCCCAAAGATCAATGGCCGCTGTGGCAAATTGCAATTGGGGCCATTGACAATAAACAATCGAACAACAGACAACCCATTACCTTTTTAATTCCGCCCGAAATTGGCAAAATGCACAGCGGTGTAAAAGCATTAGTAGAACTATCTAACGTAGGTGAGTTGAATATCGCACGTTATGCGGTGAACTAAATGGTTATTTATCAACAAGGCCTTAATCAAGGATCAATCAAGCCACTGCGCATGGCAATCAGCGCGATTTCTGCGGAGTTATTTGCGCTCAATTTTTGCTTAATATTGTAAAGATGCGTACCCACAGTGCGCGGGCTTAAAAACAAAGTTTCAGCAATTTCATTGGTCGTTTTGCCTTTGGCCAGCGCCATAAAGACTTCAAACTCTCGCGGCGACAATACGTCGACAGGGTTTTGATCACCAGACAACTGCTGAATGGCCATTTGCTGCGCCACACTCGCCTCTAAATACTTTTTCCCGTTGGCTACTGTGCGAATCGCTTTAATCATCTCTTCAGCCGCGCTGCGCTTGGTTAAATAGCCCATCGCCCCAGCATTCAATACACGCTTGGGATGCACTGAATCCTCATGCGCAGATAACACCAAGATTTTAGCCGAGCTATCTTTTGCCAGAATGCGCTCAATTGCTTCTAATCCACCAATGCCTGGCATCGTGATATCCATCACCACCACAGTGGGCTTGAATTCCATATAGCGCTGAATACTCTGTTCACCGCTTTCCGCTTCAGCGACTACTTTAATATCAGGGTCTAACTCCAGCAACATCTTAAATCCCATACGCACTACGGCGTGGTCATCTACTAGCATGACGTTAATTTGACTCATGTTGCTTGCCTTCCCCCTTTTTCAGGTGGTGTAATATTATTCAGTAAGTTAAAAATCAAGCGCATTTTACCTACAATTGATTCGAAGAGTGATTAGGAATGTTGATATAAATCGCCGTGCCTTGATTAGTTGCGGCTTCCACACTAAAACTACCATGTAAAGCTTGCACCCGCTCACGCATACCGAGCAAACCAAAATGCTTTGTTTGATCAACCGCCTCAATATCCATACCGATACCATTATCCTTAATATTCAACTGCAATTCACCAGTGGTTGATTTACTTAATGCAATTTCTATTACCGTGGAGTTTGCATACTTAAGCGCATTATTTAATGACTCCTGCACTATTCGATACAAATTAATGCTGACAGTTTCACCTAAGCCTTGTAAATCACCTTTTAATTGCAAATTAATCTTGATATTAGGGTTTTGTGTTTGAAAAACACTCACGACATCTTTTAATGTTTCTGCCAAACCTAAGTTATCTAAAGAACCGGGACGTAGCTGCCGAACGATGTTATGCATACCGTCATATATTTGATTCGCTGCGGAAACAATCACACGTGCATTCGCCTCAATATCAGGAATACCGGGATTGTCTTTACTCGGTTTAGTTTTATTAACAATGCCGACAGCAAAGGTTTTAATCGCGGTGACATACTGGCCTAATTCATCATGCAGTTCACGTGCCAGACTTCTACGCTCATCCTCAATATGCTTTTGAATCAAATGGGTAAGCTGACGATTTTCTTCTAATTGACGCTCAGCGGTTAGCGACTCAGCCATGCGATTTAGGCTGTGCCCAATACGCTCAAATTCCGGCAGGCTGAATGCAGGTAAACGGGTGGTTAAATCGCCCTGCTCCATGCGATTGATAGAGGCTAGAATATGCTTTATCGGCCTTAAAGAGTAACGTAAAAGCACATAAACCATCACATTGAGCAATACAAAAAAAACTAAACCAGCCCACATCAGCTGGCTAAACCCTGACCAAGCCTCGCGTACAGAGCCTGCTGCGCTGGATGAAACAACCAGCGTACCGTAACGAATTTTACGTTCAACCGTTTCGACCTTTGGCTCGACTAACTTAACAAACCATGCAGGTGGATGCACATCGCTTTTAAACGTTGATTCCGGCGAATGGTAAAGCTCGTTGCCACGCATATCGTAAAGCGTAATATGACTACTGCGCACATAGCCAAGTGACTGCAAAAAGCTTTGCAACACTTTATGCGTTGGGCCATATTCAGGATTAAGCGCAGAACTCACAATCACGGTATCTAGCAGCTGAACAGTCACACGACTAGCCGCTTCTACCCGCTCACGAATTGAAATACGTGTATCGTTTACCAATATCGTACCGACGACTAAAATAAACGCCAAAGACAGTAGCGTAATCAATAAATTTAAACGGAATTTTAAGCTCATATGTGATTTAGTATCTAATTTGAACGGCCTAGTGTGTAATGCCTAGGTTGTCATGACAAGTTAACATGTGTAGAGTTTAACAAGATTAGTCAAATCGCAATATAGTGTTATTCATGAGATAAAAATAGTTGAGAATACTTTGAGAAGCCTATGAAAACAGAATTTATCATTGCCGCAGCGAAAGCGATTCAGCAAACGATTTTAGCCAATGAAAATACTTTGGAATCTTTAGACCGTGCGATTGGCGATGGCGACCATTATATCAACATGAAACGCGGTGCGAATACCATTGTTGATATTCAAGCAGAGCTAGCTTCGCTTGCCCCAAACGAGGCTATTAATAAAATCGGATTAAAGCTATTAAGCACTATTGGCGGAGCCTCTGGGCCATTGTTGGCCAGTTTCTTTATGGCGATGGCTAAAGTATTAAGAGAAAATGGTGACGAATCTTTACTAAAAATCGCTGCTGCTTTTGCTGCAGGAGTACAAGCCATTATTCAACGCGGCAAGGCGGATATTGGCGAAAAAACCATGCTTGATGTGCTAATTCCTGTGTCCAATCAATTTAAATTACTCGCCACACCAAACGGTGATATTAAGCTGATTTGCGCCACGTTAATCAATACAGCCGAACAAGGCATGCAATCAACCAAAGATTTAATCGCCACCAAAGGCCGCGCCGCCGGCTTAGGTGACCGCGCGATTGGTCACATTGACCCTGGCGCAAAAAGTTGCCAATTGATGATAGAAGCCGTGTGTAAACTTGCAATGGAAGCTTAAAATGAAAAAATTTATCAATCACTTAGATAATGTCTTAGTTGAAAGCCTGAGCGGCTTTGCAGCGGCCCATGCTGATTCAGTGACATTACACCTAGACCCGCATTTTATTACCCGTAAAAATAAAGCCGTTAACAAAGTTGCCATCATCTCTGGCGGCGGCTCTGGCCACGAACCCTTGCACAGCGGCTACATTGGTGTTGGCATGTTAGATGCTGCATGCCCCGGCCATGTATTTACCTCACCCACACCAGACCAAATGCTATTAGCGGCAGAAGCAGCGCATGCAGATAAAGGCATCTTGTTTATTGTTAAAAACTACGCTGGTGATGTGATGAATTTTGAAATGGCCGCTGAAATGTTGCCATTTGAAAGCGCCACCGTACTGACGAGTGATGATTGCGCCGTCATCAATAGTACCTACACCAACGGCAGGCGCGGTGTTGCTGGCACAGTCATCGTAGAAAAATGCGTAGGCAGTCTGGCAGAAACTGGCGCGAATTTACAAGCCTGCAAAGCATTGGGTGATAAAGTAAATAGCCGCACTGCCAGCATAGGCGTAGCACTCACCAGCTGCATCGTACCCGCGGCTGGCCGCCCAACCTTTAATATTGATGACAACGAACTTGAAATGGGCGTGGGTATACACGGTGAACCAGGCCGCAGACGTGAAACAATGCGCGAAGCCGATGCGATTGTAAGAGACTGTGTAGATGCTATTTTGACTGACTTTAAAACGAGAAATTTTGAGCCTAATAAACATGAAGCATTGCTGCTAATCAACGGTTTTGGCGCAACGCCATTGATGGAACTTTATTTAATCTACAACACTGCGGCTAAGTTATGCAAGCAACAAGGCATACAAATTTCGCGCTCACTGGTTGGCAATTACACCACGGCGCTCGATATGGCGGGCGCTTCGGTGACACTATGCTTGCTAGATGATGAAATCAAACAGCATTGGGATAGCCCCGTGCATACAGCAGGATTGAGATGGGGAAGCTAAAGGTTTATGTATTAGCTAACAAAGCGGCTACGCAAAGCCTCTAAATTCAGCTCGTGCAAAATCGCTTCCAACCTTGCCTGCGCATTTTTGCGGGGTTGCCCTGTAAATTTAGCAATAATCAGTTCATTTTTCATCGAATGCTCCCAGCCGACCAACTCCGTCACCGTCACTTGGTAACCAGCGGCTTCTAACTGCAAACAGCGTAATACGTTGGTAATTTGGCTACCAAATTCGCGCGTGTGAATCGGGTGTCGCCAGATTTCACTTAAGGGCGTTTTCGCAAAACTTTCATTTTTATGCTGCCTTAACACTTCGGCGACTTCAGCTTGACAACATGGTACTAGTACCATGTATTTGGCTTGTTTTTTGAGGCCGAATTGAATCGCATCGTCGGTAGCTGTATTGCAGGCGTGTAGCGCGGTGACTATATCCACCTTAGCTGGCAGGCTATTTGATACGATAGACTCTTCAACAGTTAGATGCTCAAACCGCATTCTTAAAAAACCGAGCTCCGCCGCTAAAATTTTAGACTTTTCAACCAACTCTGCGCGGGTTTCTATGCCGATTACTTCTCCGTCACTTAATTGCTTTAGCAGCAAATCATACAAAATAAAACCCAAGTAAGATTTACCAGCACCGTGGTCTACAAGCACGGGCTTGTCATTAGATGCGAATACTTCATTAAACAATGGTTCAATAAAGTTGACTAAATGGTAGACCTGCTTAAGCTTACGGCGACTATCTTGATTTAGCTTGCCATCGCGTGTGAGTATATGCAGCGCTTTTAACAGTTCAATAGATTGATTGGGGCGAATTTCAGGAATGGATGTCATGGCGCTATTTTAAGGCAAAAACACATTATTCGCCGATGCTTCCTTATTTATCACATGGGAAAAAGTATAAATACAGATAAATGCAGATAAAAAATTGAATTGATACGCAAAATGTTAAAATGCGCGAATTGCAGTTCAAGTTTAATGGTTTAGCACGAGAACCAAACGTTAATTTCGTTTCATCATCAAAAGATGACGAGGCGACAAGCCGATGACAGTACGCTTAGTACGGCAAGGCGCAGGCAACAAAGTCAGAATTGATGAGGAGATAAAATAGATGGCAATTCAATGGTATCCGGGGCACATGACCCAAGCACGCAAAAAAGCCGAAGAAACAATGGAGTTTATGGACATTGTCATTGAGGTGCTTGATGCGCGCGTGCCAGAGGCGAGCCACAATCCTGTCATCAATGAAATGCGCTTATTTCGCCAGCGCCCAAATCTAAAAATATTAAATAAATCCGACTTGGCTGACCCCAAAGCAACGGAAGCTTGGCTAAATTACTTTAACCGACAACCCAATACCAAAGCCGTTGCGCTTTCATGTAAAAAACCGGGTGAAGCCAATAAAATCCCTAAATTATGTTTAGCGCTTGCACCGCACCGTGGCACGCATTTAAAGCCGTTGCGTATGTTGATTATGGGTATTCCTAACGTGGGTAAATCTACCTTAATGAACGCATTGTTGAATCGCCGTGTGGCAAAAGTGGGTGATGAGCCAGCGGTGACTAAAAGTCAGCAACGCTTTGATATTTCTGAAACCATGAGTATCACTGATACACCAGGCATGATGTGGCCAAAAATTCAATATGAGTCTGATGGCTACATGTTAGCTGCCAGCCATGCGATTGGCCGCAATGCGGTGATTGATGAAGATGTCGCGCTATTTCTAGCGAACAATATACTCAAAACTTACCCTGCGCTCATCAATGCACGCTACAAACTAGACACCATGAAACATGAAGGCGGATTCTTAGATGTGCTGAAAATGGACGGAGTAGATTTACTCGAAGCCATTGCAAGACGCCGCTCCTACAAACGTCATGATGGTTTATACGATATGGAAAAAACGGCGGTGGCCTTTTTAACCGATTACCGTAGCGGTGCCATTGGTAGAATTAGCTTGGAAACACCAGCCAGTAGACTTCTGATGACGCAAGCAGAATTGCCGGTAGTGCAAGAAGCACAAACAGAAGTCGAGGCTGAAGAAAAACTAGACGAGTAAGTTAAAAAGCTGATCAAACGTCTTTTTTGGTGAGCTGCTTACTAAACTCAACTTCAAGCTTGCTCACACGTTTTGGCGTTTGCGGACCGTAGGCATTCACAAAAATGACAAATTCATCAAGCATCATCGGCTCACATAAGCGCTCAGACTCTCCAGAACCAATCGCCAGCACCAAGCTAAACAAACCGTTACTGCCTAACGTCATTGAATATTGGCTGTTGCCGCTACGTCGCTTAAGTCGATCAATCGCAGCGCTTGCCTTAGTGGATCTCGGACTAGATCTCATGGTGTTCCTTTCATTAACTTACGGCTTCATTGCTGATAATACTTTATCAAAGCTCGATTATGGCATGCTTTGATCAATCCCATTGAGTAGGCAAGGAATAGACAAGATTAGATAGCTAGTTACTGTCTTAAACGCTAAAATCTAACGCTTGAGTTTTACGCAAAACTATAAAATATTGACTAAGTAACGCATGCTAAACACCCTTAACTCGCCACAGCGCGAGGCAGTTAAATATCTCGATGGTCCCTTGTTAGTGCTGGCAGGTGCAGGCAGTGGCAAAACACGTGTCATCACCCAAAAAATCAGCTATTTGATTGATGAAGCGGGCTATTCACCTAAAGAAATCGCCGCGATTACCTTTACCAACAAAGCCGCACGCGAGATGCAAGAACGCGTAGGCAAGCTGATGCAGGGCAAAAGTACAAAAGGACTAACCATTGCAACGTTTCACTCGCTAGGGCTTCAAATGCTGCGCGCTGAAGCTGGTTTATTAGGTTATAAGCCTAAGTTTTCCGTTTATGGTTCGTCAGATTGCTTTAACACTATAGCAAGGATTTTAGCCACCACCGATAAGCAATTATTGTACAAAACACAGTCGCAAATTTCCGCGTGGAAAAATGCCTTTATCAATCCAGACCAAGCAATGGCAATAGCTGATGAAGAACTCACGCACGCCGCCGCTAAGGTTTATCAACTCTACCAACAATCGCTTAAAGCGTATCAGGCGGTAGATTTTGATGATTTAATCAAGCTGCCGGTGGAGTTATTTGAGCTGCACGAAGTAGCGCTAAATAAATGGCAACGCAAACTGCAATATTTGCTGGTAGATGAATACCAGGATACCAACGCCTGCCAATACAAGCTGATTAAAATGCTCACCGGCGTGCGTGGCCAATTTACCGCGGTAGGCGATGACGACCAAGCCATTTATGGCTGGCGTGGTGCTGACGTACAAAACTTGCATCAATTAACCACAGATTTTAGCAAGCTGAAAGTCATTAAATTAGAGCAAAATTACCGCTCTACCATCCGTATTTTGCGTGCGGCGAATGCGGTGATTAGCAACAACCCCAAACTGTTCGACAAGAAATTGTGGAGCGATTTAGGCACCGGCGATTTGATTCAGGTGACTGCCGCACTAAGTGAAGAAGCTGAAGCTGAGTCGGTAATTATGAAGCTGCAAGCACATAAGTTTGAGAACCGTACTAAATTTCTGGATTATGCGATTTTGTATCGCGGTAACCATCAAGCGCGGATTTTTGAACAATATTTACGCAATCATAAAATCCCTTACACGGTCTCTGGTGGACAGTCTAATTTTGAAAAAGCTGAGATTAAAGATCTCATAAGCTATTTGCGATTAATTACCAATGAAGATGACGACCCAGCATTTATCCGTGCGGCGACCACACCAAAAAAGGCATAGGCAATACAACGTTAGAGCGACTTGGTGAGTTTGCCGGCGTGCATAAAATTTCTCTATTTGCTGCCGCATTTGAGGGTGACTTTCAAAGAGACATTGGCAATATACAACTGGATGATTTGCTAAACTTTTGCCAATACATCAATAAGCTACAAGTACGTGCTGTGCGCGACCCCGCAGGTGAAGTGCTGAATGATTTACTGACAACTATCCAATACGAGGCTTTTTTATATGATAGCGAGGAACCTCGCGTCGCCGAAAGCAAATGGGGCAATGTGCTGGATTTTATCGGCTGGCTGACGAAAAAAGGCGAAGCGAATACCGAGTTTGGCAATGAATCAGCGGGTAAAAATCTGCTTGAGCTCACACAAATGGTTTCATTAATGAGTATGTTAGAAGGCCGCGAAGATGGTGAACCAGATGCGGTTAAGCTATCGACATTACACGCAGCCAAAGGCTTAGAGTTTGGCCATGTGTTTTTAATAGGCTGCGAAGAAGGCATATTGCCGCACCGCGAAAGCATAGATGTGGGTCTTGTTGACCCAAGTAAAATTGAAGAAGAACGCCGGTTAATGTATGTGGGCATCACCCGCGCACAAAAAACACTGAATATTTCATGGTGCAAAAAACGTAAACGCGCGGGTGAAATGCAAATGTGTGACCCTAGCCGCTTTATTTCAGAATTACCCAAAGAAGACGTGCGACATTTTGGCAATCCGTTTAATAAAGATACTGAAGTCAGTAAAGACTTTGGCAAATCTAAAATGGCGAGTATTAAGGCTATGCTGGCGAAAGGTCATTAATTTCTCGCAAACATTTTTAACCATAAAAACATTAAATGTACATTATGTGATTGAATTTATTAAATCAATCACATATAGTTAGTCACTGTTTAATCAGTGGGTTAGCTTAAGCAGCGGTTTAGCACATAAAACATATGCGTAAGCGCTGTTGAATTTATAAGTTATCTAACCTATAAAAATACAAATAATAAAGGTTAATTTTTCGATGTTAAACGTTACGTTTCATCCATCGCTTTGAGCCAATGGCATCCGTCATGAACGTCGGGCGTAAATTAATGCTGATTGTGGTCACTAGCATCGCGTTAGTGACTATTCCCGCTGCAGGTGGTATGTATTATTACACCAAGCAAAAATTACTGGCAAAGGAAGCCTCGGCTTTACTGGCTGAAACCAAGTCACAAGCAACGTCAAATGCACACAATCTAGTGGGATATGAACTTAGCCTAAAAGCGTTATCTAGCATACTGACAAAGACACTTTCCCCACCACCGCAGGCAGGAGAAGAGATCGCCTTTGATCATTTAGTACAACAATATCCAGACCATGCATGGCGCAATCAACGCAAGTCTTTTAATGGAAATTTAGAAGCAAGCATTTTCTTGCCACCCAATGCACCACTAGATGCTACCCAGAAAAGCTTACACTTGCGTAGCAAACACATTCTCGACATATTCGGCGGCTCAATCACCTCGCATATTGGCAATATCTGGCTACTCACACATGGAAAAACAGTGATCATCTATGATCACCTTTATCCTGATTTTGCTTTATTGATGCCCGCAGACAACGATTATACCAAAACTCCTTGGGTGACCCTAGGTGACCCAATAACAAATCCTCAACGCAGCCAACAATGGACCCCTCCGCTATTTGACTCCGTAAGCAAAACCTGGGTGGTAAGTGTGGTGCTACCCCTTGATGTAAACAAGCACTGGATAGGCAATATTGGCCGCGACATTAGCCTTAGTGAAGTGTTGCCAGCGCTGTTTAATAATAGTCAGCGTTATGCTGGTGAGTACCACTTTCTGCTTGATGCTCAAGGCAATTTCATAGAAGCCGGGCCATGGCAGAAAGCCTTAGTAGCGATGCCCATAAATTTCAAGCCTGATTTACGTAAAGAGCCAGACCTGAAAAAACTCTTTGCAACTAAGCTAGATTCACAGCCTCAGCTTATTGAGCACGAGGTGCAGTTACAAGGCCACAAATATTTGGCTATTGGTATGACGATGCAACCTGTTGGCTGGCAGTATTTTAGACTCGTGCCAACCAGTGAAATTTTGGCACCTATGCGCCAGTTGTTTTCTACATTGGTCGCAATGGTACTTATTATAGGCTTGCTCATAGGGCTTCTCATTAAAGTAGCGACAAAGCGCAATATTGTTAAGCGTTTACAATCACTGGCAAACACTGTGCGCCTTTACGGTTTAGGAGAGTTAGATTCCCGTGCAGAGTTGATAGGTGATGATGAAATTGCAAGTACATCACATGCGTTCAATACAATGGCAGATAATTTAGCGAAATTACGCAAAACAGAGTCTATTTCTGTACGCCGATATGAAACTGCCATGAGTGTCACCTCGGACGGAATTCATATATTAGATGAAAATGGAAATATTGTAGAAGCTAATCAAGCTTTTTGCGACAGCCTCGGTTACACGCAAAAAGAGATAAAGCTTCTTAACGTCATCAACTGGGATACTAATTTTTCTGAAGCGTCATTAAAGGAGAAATTAGATCGCTTTAATGACACAACTACCGTATTTGAAACTCAACATCGACATAAAGACGGCGCTATCTTTGATGTTGGAATCAGTGCCATTAAGTTGTTTATAGATGAAAACGCTTATTATTGGTGTAGTAGCCGGAATATTACTGAACGTAAGCAGGCAGAAAAATCTATTCAGGATAGCGAGTTTCGCTGGAAATTTGCCCTTGAAGGTGCAGGTGACGGCGTATGGGATTGGAACATTCAAACTGATGAAGCCTCATATTCTTATCGCTGGAAAGATATGCTGGGCTATGCCGAAGATGACATCCTGCCGTCTAATGACGAGTGGGTAAAACGAATTCATCCAGATGATCAGTCATATGTTGCGGGAGCAATGCAAGCCTATCTTGATAAAAAAACCACCAATTACATCGTTGAATACCGATTGCGATGTAAAAATGATAATTACAAATGGATACTTGGCAGAGGCGTAGTGGTAAAACATGGTGAGAACGGGGAGCCGCTACGTATGATAGGCACACATACAGACATCTCTCATCACAAAGTCACTGAACATAATCTTCGCATTTCCGCCATTGCCTTCGAGGCGCAAGAAAGCATGATGGTGTCCGATGCCAATAAAGTCATTCTGCGTGTTAACAAAGCTTTTTCTGATATCACTGGATACTCAATGGAGGAGGTTGTTGGTCAAACCGCGCTACCACTTAGATCAAAGCTACATGAAGCAAGTTTTTATGCGGGAATTTGGGAAAGTGTTGATAGCAAGGGCATATGGAAAGGCGAAATTTTTAGCCAACGTAAAAATGGTGAGGTTTACCCAGCCCATCTTATTATTACAGCAGTAAAAGACTTGAATGGTATGGTCAGTAATTACGTGACTACACTGGTTGACATCTCTGTTCAGAAATCAGCAGCGAGAGAAATTGAACATCTGGCTTTTTATGACTCGCTTACTGACTTACCTAATCGACGGCTATTACTTGATCGACTGGAACATGCCTTGTCTTTCAGTGCACGTAGCGGTAAGCAAGGTGCGTTACTTTTTATCGATCTAGATCACTTTAAAATGCTTAACGATTCACTCGGTCATGATATTGGCGATTTACTGCTGAAACAAGTGGCAGAGCGAATGGCCACTTGCGTACGCGAAAGCGACACCATCGCTCGCTTAGGAGGTGATGAATTTGTAGTGATATTAGAAGACTTGGACGAACAAAACTTGGAAGCGGCAACGCAGGCAGAAACCATCGCGAATAAAATATTAAATACTTTAAACCAGCCTTACCTGCTGGCCTCACACGAATATACCAGTACCGTGAGCATTGGCATTACGCTATTTAGCGAACACAAATCAGTGATAGACGATATATTGAAACAAGCTGATATCGCCATGTATCAGTCCAAGAAAGCTGGGCGCAACGCCTTATGCTTCTTTGATCCTAAGATGCAACATGCCATTCATGCCCGCGTAGACCTTGAACGCGAACTACGCAAAGCGCTTGAACAGCATCAATTTCAGTTACATTACCAAATACAGGTAGATCTTTTAGATAATCCAATAGGTGCCGAGGCCTTGATTCGCTGGATACATCCTGAACGCGGCTTAATATCGCCTTTAGATTTCATCACTGTGGCTGAAGAAACTGGGCTGATTCTACCAATTGGGCAGTGGGTTCTTGAAGCTGCTTGCGCTCAGCTCAAGGCATGGCAGCATGGTAAGCTTACCCAAAGCCTGACGATGTCCGTGAATGTAAGTGCGCAACGATTCCGTCAAACTAACTTTGCGGCTCAAGTAATCGCTACCGTGCAACGCTATGCCATCAACCCAGTGCTACTTAAACTAGAATTAACAGAAAGTATATTGTTAGACGATTTTGATGGCACTATCACGACCATGAGTACCTTGAAAGAACTGGGGATCAGATTCTCACTGGACGATTTCGGCACAGGCTATTCATCCTTACAATACCTCAAGCGCTTGCCACTATATCAACTAAAAATTGATCAATCGGGGGTGCGGCGTAAAACTTGGACTACTAGGAGGTAGTTCATGTTCTCATACGAAGACCGCATTCGAGCAATCAAACTTTATATCAAGCTTGGGAAACGCGTTGGTCCGAC
>CAINWC010000332.1 GCA_903854305.1 uncultured Pseudomonadota bacterium
CACAAACCATCATTTCCGCGAGACCGTACAGGTCTTCGCGGGGGATGACTTGGTGAGTAAGTTTTTACGCAAAATTTAGCTATATTTGGTTTCCTGAAAAATAATCATTTACACAAAATTCCTTACATTTCATTGGCTTGGTTTAAATAACGCTTTTAAGTTAGACTTCAAGTAGCATGACGAGTTTTTTATAAATTCGACACCCTGAGTACCTGTTGGTATGATGGTTGATATGAATTCCTAGGACGCTTCACATGCATAACCACCTCGTACCATTCTTGCTACACTGGGGCACTACGTCATTAGCGCTTTGGATGGCTAGTTACGTGTTCAAAGGTATCAGATTTGCGGATACCTCCTCGCTGATAATTTCCGCTTTGATACTAGGTTTTGCCAATGCTATAGTCAAACCGTTATTAATTATTCTCACCTTACCATTAACATTAATTACGCTAGGATTTTTCTTGTTGGTGATTAATGCCTTCATGTTATTGCTTGTTTCATCGCTAGTGCGAGGTTTTACGATTTCTGGATTTTGGACAGCTTTTTTCGCCAGTATATTTATAGCCGTATTGAGTTTCTTAATCGGCGCATCTCTTTCCGATGGAGGTACCCCATGGCTCCCACCTTCATATGGTACTTGGGTATAAACTGACGTCATTAGGATTACTAGCTCTTACGCACCAATTTTCGACAGGGTTTATATGGAAAAAATCATCAAGACTGAGGCCGAGTGGCAGCAACAGCTTACACCAATACAATATGAGGTAACCCGCCAAGCTGCGACTGAGCGCCCTGGCACTGGGGCATACGTCAATCATCACGAAGCTGGTATCTACACTTGCGTCTGTTGCAACACACCTCTCTTCGAATCAGATACTAAATTCGATGCTGGCTGTGGCTGGCCAAGTTACTTCAAAGCATTGAACCCAGCAAACGTGCGCGAGCTGACAGATACATCACATGGGATGACACGCACCGAAGTTATTTGTAACGTATGCGATGCGCATCTCGGGCATGTATTTAATGACGGCCCACCACCCACTGGGCTACGCTATTGCATTAATTCCGCATCATTGAGGTTTGAGAAAAAATAGGCTTTCTTGGTACCTCGCTAAGATTTTACGCGATGTTCCACTCTAGTTTGGCGCCCATCTCTACCCAGCCATTATTGACTCGAACGGAAATGTACATAGATTCTGATAGGCTGGCGGTGTTAATGCAGCGCCAGTAACGATTGCAACGGCGTTATTTCAAACAAACTTTCTTTTATGTACGCGGTCTTAATGAGTAATTAAAAAGATTAATTTTTCGATGGTTAATCTATTAAGGAGAAGACATCATGGATCAGATGAATCTGATTGCTAAAAAATGTACGCCTTGTCAAGGCGGCGTTCCGCCAATGACTTGTGACGTAGCAGAGAAGTATCTTACTGAGGTCTCTGGATGGGAATTGCGAGACAGTGCGACAAAAATTAAACGTACATTCAAATTCAATAACTTTGTAGATGCGATGAAACTAGCACAACTTGTCGGTGAATTATGTGAGAAAGAGGGGCATCACCCTGACATTACGTTTGGATGGGGGTATTGTAGTGTTATATTTCAGACCCATAAAATCAATGGACTTCATGAGAATGATTTTATTATGGCAGCCAAGGTGAATAAGCTTGCAGGCATAAAGTAAAATCAATAGCAACCTAAGGCCAGAACTTAGCGTGATTAGAGGATGCTATTTAATATTGCATACTTAACTTGATTGACGGAATTTGGCTAGCAACTTCCATTGGTGCTAGCTGTGTTTTAATTAGCTAATCAAGATTGATTACCCCGTCGAAGCTCACATTAAGCTGTGCCGAATCAATGGTGAGTGTCATTTTTACCGGCAGTTTCTCGTGACCCTTAAGTTTACCGTTTGCAATCGCCTGTGCTACAGCCTGCTCAATTTCACGCTGCGAATTGACGCCCACCATTTTTAGAAACTGGCGGATACTCATATTAAAAGTATCATCGTTCATGACTTTCTCCTTTATTATCTGTTGAGTCAGCGCCTTAACAGACATCGTTAATTTTTTAAGCAAGACAAGTAAGATCGGTGCTAACGCTACAAGTATTACAAGCCAAGCGCAATGGGTAAGTCTGCAATCGAATTGATCAGCAAATCTGGCTTGATTCTTGAGGCTTCTGCATAATGCAGTCGATACTTGCCAGTTTTGACTAAAATCCCTTTTAAACCCGCCTGCTGGCCACCACCGACATCGGCATCAATATCATCCCCTATAATTGCAACTTCATTAGGTTTAAGACCTAGATCATCCAACGCGATTTTAAAAAAGTCAGGTGAAGGTTTGCCGATAATCATGGCTTTAACGCCACTCGCATATTCCAAGCCCTCAATAAATCCACCGATATCCATTTGCAAGCCATGTTCAGTTTGCCAGAACCGGTTTTTATGGATGGCGATGAGTTTTGCGCCATGCATCAGGCCATTGAAAACTTCATTTAATAACTGGTAAGACCATGTATCGCCAATATCGCCAATCACGATGTAGTCAGCTTCAGTATTGGATTGGCGGAACGCCTTAAAGTCTTCTTTTACATCATCCGCCAGTAGTAAGCGACAAACTGGGTTATGTTGACGTTTTAGGTAAAGTAAAGTGGCCTGAGGCGCACTGATAATTGCATTGGCAGAAATTGGAAAGCCTAATGCATTGATTTTTTGTTGCAGCGACACCAAAGATAACGTACTGGTATTGGTGATAAAACGGCATGGAATACCGCTGGCCAGAATTTTCTCTACCGCTTCGACCGCGCCATCAATAGCATGCGGCCCGATATAGAGGACACCATCTAAATCGAATAAAATGCCTTTGATAGAAGATAAGGTATTCATCTCTAACGTTACCTCTAAAAAAACTTAGCAAATGTTACAAAGCTTTCAATCTATACAATATGACTCATTGCAATGAGTGCGAGTGACAGCAATCATGAGTTCCTCCGAGCCAATTGCCAACAGCACGAACGCTTCCTGCTGGTTATGTTGTGGTGATCTTCATGTCGGTCACATTTAATAGTTTACTTTACTGGCGATAAGAACCCCACTAGTGCCACCGAAGGCAAAGGAATTAGACATGACATGTTGTACATCTATCCCAGTCCTGCCAAAATTTGGGATGTAGTCAAGATCACACGTTGGATCAGGCTGATGAAGATTGATGGTAGGTGGCAGTGCCTGTTGCTTGAGCGCCATCACACATGCAACAAATTCTACTGCAGCGGTTGCACCCATCAAGTGGCCATGCATGGACTTAGTCGAGCTTACAGGTATATGCGGGGCAACATCACCAAATGCTAGTTTAATCGCTTCGGTTTCTGTCGGGTCATTGAGTGGAGTGGCCGTGCCATGCGCATTAATGTAGTCTATATCTTCAGGTTTCAACCCGGCACAGGTCAGAGCCGCCCGCATTGCGCGAGACTGGCCTTCCGCAGAAGGTTGGGTAATGTGGAATGAATCATTTCCAGTGCCATAACCAGTCACTTCAGCATGAATATATGCGCCGCGTGCAATGGCGTGCTCCATGTCTTCTAATACAAACATGGCGGCACCTTCCCCTAGTACCAAGCCGGTACGATTGAGCGAGAACGGTTTACAGGATGCTGCAGGGTCTTCCTTATCTTCGCTAGCCAATGCGCGTAAAGCCTCCCAAGCTTTCATTATTCCCAAAGTGATTAATGCTTCTGCACCACCTGCAAGCATGACGTCGGCGTAGCCATGACGGATTTTTTGAAAAGCTTCACCAATGGAAACGCTAGAAGAAGAGCATGCTGTAGAGAACGTGAGATTTGGCCCAGTCAGCCCATATTCCAGCGCGATTGTTGAAGCTGCGGCATTATTCATGACCATCAGCACCGTAAGAGGCTTCAGGCGATCAGCATTGTCGCGGTAAAGGCGAATGTAGCCTTCCTCCATCGATGTTGCTCCCCCCATGCCCGTGCCAAGGAAAATGCCGATACGTGATTTGTCTTCCAGTGCCAGATCTAGTTTGGCATCGGCAATGGCTTGCTCTGCCGCATAAAGTGCAAACTGGCTGACACGGTCCAGCGTGCTAATCTTATGTTTGCTGAAATGTTGTAATGGATCAAACTGCGCTTGAGCGGCAATCTTGGTATCAAGCTGATCAATAAATTCTGACTGTAAATGCTGGACTCCAGACTTGCCAGCCATCAGGTTGGTAAAAAAATCATGTGGATTATTGCCGAGCGGTGAAACAATTCCCATGCCTGTTATCACAACGCGATGATTGGTGGCCATATTTCCCCTCACAGTTTTGTACAAGATAACTTTATTGAATGCTCTGTATAAAAGCGCTCGTTTAGAATCTTTTTACATGTCATTCATTAACAGATAAAACACAGCTTTATCCTAGCAATAGCTACATCCTTAGAGTTAATCATACGCTGAATTGAGGCTGTAAAATATAAGGGCATACACTAGCATTAAGAATGGTGTTATTTATATTTGATTTTGCCATTATAAATGGCTGCTAAATTGGCGCTAAACGATACAATCATGGCATGCCAATTTCCAATCAAATCGTGACTATTTGTTCAACCGCGCGACTCGTGCGCGGTATTCATCTACAGAATCAACAGCGTCAACTTGAGTCTGGCATTGAGCAATGGCCAGCTTCCGAGGTGAACACTTTACAACAGTGGCTAGACACTTTTATTGGGCATGCCACATTGTTGGGCTTGTTGCCAAGCGATGCATTAGCTACGCTGACTTTAAGTCAGGTTGCTGAAGTGTATCTATGGGAGCAAGCCATTGAAGCTTGTCTGGCTAAACACGAGGCAGCGGCCTTGTTTGACATTCGTGCGTTAGCAAAGTCTGCTATTGAAGCCAATAATCTAATGCTAAATTGGCAGATTAGCGAAGCCGAAATTAATCTGCAATTTATGAGTCAGGAAACACGCCAGTTTTTACGTTGGCGCCATAAGTTTGATGCACTTTGTGCTAAACAACAGGCATTAGAGCCCGCGCGGTTAATGGCTTTGCAAATTGCGTTAATTGAGCAATACCAATCAACGATAAGTCGTGAAATATCGTTACCCAAACAGATGCGATTAGCTGGGTTTGACCGAGTGACGCCATTGGAAAATAGCCTGTTTGAACTGCTTAAATCATGCGGTGTAGTCATCGAAATAATTGCGACAAATACTTTAGGCCATGCACAAGTTAAGTATTTTTCTTTATCTGATAGCCATGCCGAATGCCGAGCTGCCGTCGCTTGGGCCAAGCAAAAGTTGCTAGACAATCCAAAAGCGCAGTTGGCTATTATCAGTCCGGTATTAGGTAATATTCGTCGTGAGCTTGCTGATTTACTCGATGATACATTTCACCCAGAAACCTTGCAGCCCAGCCAATGCGAAACCCCACGCTGTTATGATTTCTCTTTAGGCTTGGCGTTGACAGAATACCCAATTGTGCATAGTGCTTTACAGCTGTTAAGGTTGGCATCCAGCCGAGCGAAAATGCTTTTTGAGGAAGTCACACCAATACTACAAGATGTGTATTGGGGCAGTGCCGATGAATTGGATGCCAGAGCACAGTTAGATGCGTATTTACGCCAAAAACTGAATGCGAGTTATGGCATAGAAGCTTTAATCAATCAGGCCGCAAAATTGCAAACAGCAGGCGTACAACTGACAGCGTTTGTTCAACATTTAGCGATCATTAGCCAATTTCAACAGCAATCGCATCTGCGACAAGCGCCTTCTGCTTGGGTGCTTGCTTTTAACAAGCTGTTAGATACAATTAATTGGGCAAATAGTAGGGACATCTCTAGCCATGAGTATCAGGCGCAACAATCATTTTATGAACGTTTTCAAGAATTAACCTCGCTAGATACGATACTTGGCAAAATTACTGCCAGTGAAGCTGTGCAAAAAGTGAATGAATTATGTAGCGCAGCGATGTTTCAGGCTGAATCTAAAGGCGATGTACATATTCAAATTTTAGGCTTACTAGAAACGCCAGCAGTGCAATTAGATGCTGTTTGGGCGCTGAATATGAATGATCAACATTGGCCGCCACCTGTGAAGCTAAACCCGTTATTACCTGCTGAATTGCAACGTGGCCGTGGCCTACCTAATGCAAGTGCCGGAATTCAAAGCATATTTGCAAATTTGGTACATCAGCGATTAATAATCAGTGCGCCTGAAGTTGTCTTTTCTTACGCACTTAAAGAAGATGAGCGGGAGTTACGACCATCGCCTTTGTTAATCAATGATAATTTTGAAATCTCAGCAACACCGCCAGAAACCATTCAAACGCTTGCAGAAAAATCCGCGCAACCCGCGGCCATGCAAATGCTCGATGACAGCATAGCACCGCCAGTTGCGATGGATGAAAAAGTACGTGGCGGCGTTAAACTTTTTGGCACACAGGCAATTTGCCCGGCTTGGGCTTTTTATCAATATCGACTAGGCGCCAATAAGCTAGAAACGCCTATCGACGGGCTTGATAATATGTCGCGTGGCAGTTTGTTACATAAAGTGTTGCAATTATTCTGGCTAGATTGTAAAACTTTGAGCAATCTAAAATCCATGAATGATGAACAGCGTGTATTGGCGATTGATAACGCAATAAGCAAAAGCATGCTCGAGTTAGGACATGAAATTAGCGTGCATTTACCACCGCAGGTGATGCAGATTGAACAACATAGACTGCAACAATTGCTCCAGTTTTGGCTAGATTTAGAGCTGGCACGGGCTGATTTTAAGATTCATGCCTGCGAGAAACAATATTCGATTGAAGTGGAAGGGTTGCCGCTGACCTTTACCATTGACCGAATCGATGCTTTAGCTGATGGCGGTTTAGTGGTGATTGATTATAAAACCAGTGCGGTAGTGACCAATAGGAGCTGGGCGGATGACCGCATTGCCGAGCCGCAATTGCCGATTTATGTCTCGCTGGCTTTAAAATATGAGCAAGTGGTGGCGGTGTGTTTTGCCAAGATTCGTACGGATGAAAGCAAGTTTATTGGCTTGTCGGTTGAAGAGGGTGTGTTACCAGCAGTTTCTGCATTGGCTAAGGTGAGCAAAAGCTCCGCCTTTCAGCATTTTGCCGATTGGGACACCTTGCTGGAACACTGGTATACAAGCTTGACCAGCATTGCCCATGAAATAAAATCTGGCGTTGCCAGCGTTACTTTCAATAAAGAGACTGATTTGACTTATTGTGATGTGCGGCCTTTACTCCGCTTACCCGAGCGCATGATGCAATTTGAAAAAATGCAGGCAGCATTAAACGCGGGTGAAAAACGATGATGGATGAGATTAATTTATTAGATTCAAATGCATCTGAACTCAATGCACTTGATATCCTCAACCGTGTGCGTGCTTTAGAACCTGCTTCATTTATTGTAGAAGCACCAGCGGGTGCGGGTAAAACAGAGCTACTGACACAGCGTTACTTAAAGTTATTGGCCAGTGTCAACGAGCCTGAAGAAATTATTGCGCTGACCTTTACCAATAAAGCCGCCACAGAAATGCGTAACCGTATTTTGTTAAGCTTAGAGCATGCACAACATCAAACGCCTGAAACCGCAGCACATAAACTGGTCACCCGCGGCCTGGCAAACGCAGCACTGAGCCAATCTAACGCAAAGCAATGGGATATTATTGCCCAACCTAGCCGTTTGCGTATTTTAACCATCGATGCGCTATGCAGTAGCTTAACGCGCCAAATGCCGCTCTTGAGTAAATTTGGTGGCCAACCAGTGGTGAGTGATGATACCGAGCCATATTATCTTGATGCGGCACGCCGTGCCATTGCACACATTATGCATGAGACTAAGCCAGATGATACGGTGACCACCGCGCTACGTTACATGGACAACAATAGCGAAAAACTTATCGCGCTGCTTGCCAAGATGCTTGCCAGACGCGACCAATGGTTGCCGTTAGCTGGGCAGATGCATGGTTTAGATGTAGAAGAAATGTCACGTAATACAGAAGCTGCGCTTCATCATTTAATTGCAGAAGCATTGCAGCCAGTGCTCAATATTGTAACGCCTAGGATTCAATATGCGTTAATGCCGCTGGCACGTTACGCCGCGGCTAATCTATTAGAAGATGCCGATATTGCCCCTTTGCTAGATTGGCAATTTGAGTTGCATGCAGATGCTGAAGATTTAATACAGTGGCAAGCGCTAGCCAATTTTTTGCTGACTAAAACTGAGAAAAGCTTTCGAAAATCCATCAATAAAAACAATGGATTTCCAGCTACCGATGAAGGTAAAAGCCAAAAAGAAGCGTATTTTGAAGTGGTAAATACACTTGAAGATAGCCAAAAAATTGCGACTATTTTAGATTTACCTTCCATCGCGACGTTGGCAGAAAATCAGCTTGTGATTCAAGCGCTGACTCAATTATTGATACTGGCGGCCACGCATTTATGGGCAGTGTTCCAATCTGCTGGTGAAGTAGACTTTGTGGCGATTGCACAAAGTGCGCAGCAAGCGCTTGAAAATGAGCATGGCGTGACTGATTTGGCACTCAAGCTTGATTATAAAATCTCACATTTACTGATTGATGAGTTTCAAGATACCAGCCCTGTGCAAATGCGTTTGATTGAAAAACTCATTGAAGGCTGGCAGCCAGATGATGGTCGAACCTTATTTTGTGTGGGCGACCCGATGCAATCCATCTATCGTTTTCGTAAGGCTGATGTGAGCTTATTCTTGCAGGCTTCGCAACGTGGTATTGGCCATTTGCCGCTCACGCGTTTGCAGTTAAGCCGCAATAATCGCTCCCATCCTGAAGTGGTGCATTGGATTAACACTGCGTTTCAACAAGTCTTTCCGAGCGACGATAACATCAACCAAGGCGCTATTAGCTACAGAGAATTTACCGCCACCCGCTCAGCGATTGAGGGTGATGGCGTGATATTGCATCCCATTATTTTGGAAGCTAAAGAGGAGGAGGATGACACTGAAAGTGTTAATACCAAGTTGATAGAAGCGCGTTATGTCGCTGATTTGATCGTAAAGCTTCGCGCAGGAAATGACGCGCAGAAAATTGCGGTGTTGGTGCGTAGTCGTAGCCACTTAAAAGAATTAGTGTCGGAGATTAGGCGTAATCATCCGCATTTAAAATTTCAAGCACTGGAAATCGAACACCTCAACGATAGGCAAACAATCCAAGATGCATTTTCACTGACCTGTGCGATGCACCATCGGGCAGATCGGATTCATTGGCTGAATATGCTGCGAGCGCCTTGGTGCGGGCTGACGCTGGCTGATTTGCATGCGTTAGCAGCGGATAATCATCGCGCTACGATTTGGCAGTTGATGCAGGATGAAACGCGCTTGCAAAAGTTAAGTGCTGATGGCCTTTTACGATTAAACCATGTAAAAAAAATTATGACTGAGGCTTTTAACAATCAAGGTCGCATGCCTATTCGTCGTTGGCTAGAAAGTACTTGGTTGCAATTAGGCGGTGGAAAATGCCTAATCGACGCAGGCGATAATCGCGATATTCAGGTGTTTTTTGACTTGGTTGAAAAAATAGGCCGTAGCGGACATTTAGATATTGCTGCGTTAGAGAATGGCATGACAAAGCTATATGCCAAGCCGGACATTGAAGCCGATGACAGCTTGCAGTTTCTAACGATTCATAAGTCTAAAGGTTTGGAGTTCGATACCGTGATTTTGCCAGCGCTAAATCGCCCGCCACGAAACCCGGATAATGAGTTGGTGCTATGGCAAGAAGTGATGGTGGATAACGAGCTGCATTTGATTGCTGCACCGTTGATGGTGAATAGAAACGCAGCTAAATCTACCGTAAATAGCAGTAAAGCACCTAGCGTTTATCAATTTCTAAAAGATTTAGAAGCGGAACGTAGTGATAATGAAATCGTGCGTTTGTTATACGTGGCGGCAACGCGCACACAGCGTCAATTACATTTGATTGCCAGTATACAAACAAATCAAAAAGGTGAAATAAAACCGGCAGCAAAAAGTTTGCTTAAAGTGTTATGGCCTGCTGTAGAGGCTGATTTTATAAACGCAGCGCCCTTTGTGAATAATGATGCATCCTCTGACGTATTAGATATTACCCAATTTAAACCACAATTACAGCGCTTAGAAAGTCGTGAGTTTTTAGAAGAATCTTTAGAAGTGTTCGGTGAAAAATCCATTACTTTTGGTCATAACACTACGCAGTTGAACGATAAAGCTAAGGCTATCGTTAGCGTTGATATTCAAAGGCATTGCGGCACGCTGGCGCATCTTTACATGGCCTTATTTGCAACGAGTGATTTGCACGATTGGCACGCTGAGCGTATTGCCGCCTGCCACCCAGCGATGGAGAAGTGGTTAATGCAGCAAGGTCATACTCTAAAAGCTTCACAGCAAGGCGCCACACAGGTGGTTGCGGCCTTACAAACAACATTAGCTAGCGAAGTCGGGCAGTGGGTATTGCAGAAACATACTGATGCCGTGAGCGAATTAAGTGTGATGCAGGCGCAGGAAGCAGGCGTTAAAAATCATGTGCTAGACCGCACTTTTATTGAAAATAGGCTAGATGGTAAAAGTGTACGCTGGATTGTAGATTACAAATTGACAGCTTTGGATGAAAGCCTGGATTTAACGGATGTTGCAGAACAGCATCGGCCACAATTGGCGCGCTATGAAAGTTTGTTTATAGCAGAAGCCTTGCCTATTAAAAAAGCGGTTTTATTTTTAAGCGTGGGCAAGTTAGTCGAAATTTAGACATGGTTCGCGACCATGAGTTATGAATCATGAACCATAAGCCTTTATTCTGCTTATTGGCTTTCTTGCTTAAAATGTCTACGCACGTACCACGCCATAAACAACAAGCCTGCTGCAACAATCACATAATGAAACTCATGGAAATACACTTTCAAGCTTACCCAGTTTTCACCAAATTTCATGCCTGCATAGGCCAGTAAACCACACCAAATAAATGAGCCTACAAACGTATAAAGTATAAATTTAGTCATATTCATACGCACGACACCCGCTGGAAAAGCAATAAAAGTGCGTACTGCTGGCAACATACGAGCGATGAAAATAATAATCTCACCATGCTTTTCAAATAAATGATCCGCATAATCTAAGTCTTTTTTAGAGAGTAAGATATATTTACCGTACTTTTCAGCCAGAGGCCTGCCACCAAACATGCCTACGTAATACGCAGGAATCGACCCAAGAACACAACCTATTGCACCTGCTAACGCAACTAGCCATAAGTTCATTTCACCTTTAAAAACCAAAAATCCCGCAAACGGCATGATGATTTCAGAAGGTAAGGGAATGCAAGCGGATTCTATTGCCATGAGCAAGACAACGCCACCATAGCCCATGGTGGAAATGACGCTCATGATCCAAGCGGCGATTAGTGTGATTAATTTTTCTAGCATAACTTTTCTCTAATAGTCTATTCGTAATGTTAATGGTCTAAACAAACTCTTTCAGCAGCACTTTTACAAAATCAGTACGTTGATTGATGTCTTCTAAATTCACCGTCATTCTGAATTTATCTGGCCCATTCATGCGACAGCGGCGGTCGCGTTGCAATAAGGCAATCAGCTTAGTTGGGTCTAAATCTGCTTTAGGGTTAAATTGCAGTTGAATAGCTTCGGAACTGGCATCGATTTTAACAA
>CAINWC010000333.1 GCA_903854305.1 uncultured Pseudomonadota bacterium
CAATGCCAAACCGATGCCGATGAGCACTAAACGTTTATGTCTTGCTTTAATTGCCATGACTTTCCTTAATTATTCCTGAGCCAACAATCTAGATAAGCGTAATGCCTGTGCACTGCGTTTGCGTAACGCTAACACTTCCCAAACCACGCAAAGTAAGCATAGCCCAAAAGAAACCCACACATAAAATGCGTAGCCACCCATGTTAAAAAACGCCGACCAACTTGCCCATTGCATTATGATTTAACTCCTGCTGTTGATTGTACTGATAGTGATAATTCTTTCACCCAATCAGTGCTGCGTTCACGCTCTAACATAATGCAACGTACCCGCATTAACGCAACCGCAACCGTGTACATCCAAAATGCCAAAGCCATGAGCAACATACCAAGCAGCATGGTCGCCGCCATTTTAGGCGCAGCACCCATGTTAATGCTTGAGCCTTGATGCAGGGTATTCCACCACTTTACTGAAAAATAAATAATAGGCACATTGACCACGCCAACTAGCGCTAATAATGCGCCAGCTTTATCAGCCCGGCGAGGGTCATCAATCGACGATTGCAAAGCAATAAAGCCTAGATAGAGAAACAACAAGATAAGTTCCGATGTTAATCGTGCATCCCACACCCACCATGCGCCCCACATGGGCTTACCCCATAAAGAACCTGTCACCAGTGCAAGCAAGGTAAATATTGCACCTGTTGGTGCTAAAGCTTGCGCCATCATGGCAGACAATCTTGCATTTAAAGCCAGTCCAAGTGCTGCCCAAGCCGCCATGACGATATAAATCACCATAGACATCCAAGCCGCGGGTACGTGGACAAAAATAATACGATACGCTTCACCCTGCTGAAAATCAGTCGGCGCGATTGCAAAGCTAATATATAACCCTGCCACAGCAAAAATTGCAGCCAGCCATGCAAACCATGGAATCATTTTTCCCGCTAATGGGTAAAAAGTTTGTGGTGAAGAATATTTAAACCAATTAATTTTCATATGAACTTTTATTCAAACTATTCAACAGAGATACGTAAGGCAGCAGCGGTAGCTAAAGGTGCCAACACTAATGAAAGTAATGAACACGCCGCCAGCAATGAAAGATGGGCTTGCGCACTCATTCCGTGCTGACTGGCAGCCACTGCGCCTGCGCCAAAAATAAGCACTGGAATATACAGTGGTAGCACCAACAAAGCTACTAATAAACCACTTCCACGCACACCAAGTGTCAAAGCTGCGCCAATTGCGCCAATAAGACTTAATGCTGGCGTTCCCAGCAATAAGGACAACACCAGAACCAATAAAGCATCGTTAGGTAAAGCATACTGCAAACCGATTAGCGGCGCGAGTAATACCACGGGTAGACCACAAACAATCCAATGTGCCAAAACTTTAGCCAACACCAATAAAGCTAAAGGTTGCGGCGCAATTAACATCTGCTCCAAGCTACCATCAGAAAAATCTGCCGCAAATAATCGTGTTAATGAAATCATCCCAGCCAATAATGCAGCCACCCATAATACTCCTGGCGCAATACTACTTAACACCGCGGCTTCTGGGCCTATGCCTAAGGGAAACAGGCTGGATACGATTAAGAAGAAAAACAGCGTAGTAGCCACATCCGAACGTCGGCGAAACGCTAGTAAGAGGTCGCGCTTTAGCACTATTATCCAAGCTTCGTTCAAGCACTTAACCTTAATGTTTGGGTGGATTGCGCGTTAATGACAACATCTTGATGTGTGGTGATAATCGTCATTCCACCATTAGACATATGCTCACTTAATCGGGCGGCTAACACTTCGACTGAGGCAGTATCCAAAGCTGCAAAAGGCTCGTCAAGCACCCATAGTTTACTACGGCTCAGCCATAACCTAGCAAGTGCCACCCTTCTTTTTTGACCTTGTGAGAGCACGCCTACAGGCAGGTTTGCACAGCGCGCAATGCCTATCGCGGCAAGTGAATTCAACGCTTCTTCCTGATTAACCTCATTTCCTGCTAGCCGTGCGCTTATTTGCAAATTCTCTAGTGCAGTCAAATCATCTTTCAGGCCGTTTAAATGACCGATATAAGTCAAATTAGACTGATATATTTCAGCATTTTGTTTGATTGCTTGTCCATGCCAAAACACTGTGCCCTCTTCTGGGGTTAGAAGTCCGCACAATAATCGCAACAAGCTACTTTTCCCGCTGCCGTTCTCGCCTAGCACGTACATTAACCCGCCAGCACTCAGCTCGAACCCAACATTTTTAAACAGCAGGCGATCTCCACGCAAGCAAGCCAAACCTTGCGCCATTAGCATACTTATAGATCCAGACGGTAGCCGATGAAGCTGAAATCACGGAGTGTACGAAGATGGCCAGGATTTGTTAAATCACTACTATTGCCATTAGTCACTTCTAGACCAACTTCCGCTTCAATCGTTGCCTTTTCACGTAAGCGGTAACTGGCTCGTATTGTGGGTGAAACTATATATTGAACCGTAGCTAGCGAACCCGTTGCCGCATCTTGCCCCAAACGTAATAGTTTGAGTGAGCTATCCAAACGCCATTTTTCACGTGGCACCATGACATTACTTAAGACTAGCAATTGCATTTGATTGGTTGGTCCATTGGTATAACTAGCGCTAATCAATGAAGTATCGTCCTTGAATATAGTATCTAAGCCTACAGCCTGAGCATGATATGTCCAAGTATTACCGCCTGTAAATGCGCCTCTAAGATTCTGCTTATCAAGTTCACTTAGAAATAGGCCTGCATCTAAGGCAGCTTTTTCCGCAAGAAGAATTGCACCTTCTGTCGCACCAGGAGACCCTGAAACACGGCTATATTGTATGTCACCACCAAACTGCCAACGTGGTGTAAATTGGCGAGTAGCGCCAAACAAAACTAGGTTGGTATCTAAAGTCTGCTTAATTGCCGATTCCCTTAGCCCAGATTCAGTCAACCCTGGCTGACCCATAAGCAATGCTTGACGCAGACTTTTAGGCTGGGTTATATAAGGTGCTGCCGTAAAAATAGGATCAGATAAACTGTTAATCAACTGCAACACAGGAGATTTACGATGATCTATGAGTATATTGTAGTTAGTGCTATCTTCAGTCTGCCAGTTGCCTTGAACCATAGCCGTATTCACTTGCTTGAACATGGTGTCGTAATCAACTAAAGAATAAAATGAACGACCATTATCAAAGTAACGCAGCTCTCCGCCGACGGCTCTGCGATCTGTTAAATGATCAACTTCTTGATTAACGAAGAATGCATTACCACTCCACTTCTCATTTACCGGTCCAATATCGAAATTAACCCCGTAAAAGTGCCGTCTATAATCTATTTTATATTCGTCTAAAGTTCCACCAACTACATTAACGCGTAGCTTTGGAGTAAGGCCATAACGCAGCCAAGCCCCATCAAATCGACCAAGTACACCGCCAGAATTACCATTTTGTCTACCGACACGCACTAAGTAATCAACATTATTATTGATCACCTCAGCATAAGCAGCTTGTGTTCTATCTCTATCTTCCCCTTTAGGAAGAAAGTTCATGGTCTGGGTATTTCTAAAAACGATTTTACTATCGTATTCATTTTGGCGTGATCGAGCAGTCAAATCAATCGTACTAACAAGTGATGATTGATCGTGCCTATTTCTCGAATTCCCCAATATATTGTAATCATGGCTATGCGCCTCATACATATACTGATTCCAGCTACCGTACACGGTAGTTTCATGTATATCCCTAATCGCTTTTTTAGCTTTTGGTGCGCCAGCACTACTCACTTGCGTAGCTGCATCAATCACCGCTAAACGTGCACGTACTCGAGTCGCGCCATCACCATCAGGATATAACTTAAGGTAAGCCTCATATTCTGCTTTGGCTTTTGCTGACTCGCCATTTTTTTCGCGCGTATTACCAATTAACTCTTGCGCTTCTTGCGAATGTCCATGCGGCAGGAGATTCAGTGCTGCGTTAAGTAGCTGTATCGCTTTAGGGTAATTTCCAAGTCCACGCGCAATTCGCGCTTCTGCAACCAGCTTGCCTGCATAATCGTTATCAGACATACCTTCAGGTTTCGCTACAACCTCACCAAGCGGCTCCAGTTTCGCTATAGGTGCTACTGGCGCTTCAATTACTGGCTCTAAAGCTGCTGATGCTTTATCTAAAAGTACGTGAAGAATAATGCCTCGTCCGCTGCTATCAGGCGTAATACGGAATTTAACAGGTTTTTTGAACCGAACACCAATGCTGTTGGTTTTTTGATCAGGGAAATTCACTGCAAAACTAGGCACTAAGTCTGAAGGCGGTGAGTTAACAAACTCGCGTTGCGTTGGAGGCGTTTTGTAATTTGGAAATTCTAAGAAGACTTGAACGCGGCTAGCTTCTTTGTCGACAGGGAAGTGCCTTAAATAACGCACTTGTGTTAAAAATTCAATATGGATATCAGCTTCAGTTTTCGTTTGTTCAATCTCGATTTTATCGAGAATTCTCTCAGCATGCGCCAATGTAGGCACAAGCAGGCTAGCCAACACAGAAATAAGGTAAAGCTTTTTAGTTATATTCATATTTTCCAACATTTTTATATGCTACGAATCTCGCAGGCTGATAGTATTAATTTAATTGATAAAAGTCAATTGCTTACAAGTCATTTATGAGAATTTAGTCAACATTCACCTTCTATTTACTAAATGTATTAGTGTTATGGCAACCAGAGGCATTACAGTCTTTCGGCGAGTTATGTGATTTTGACTCAACACCTGGATATTTGGCGCCGTGACAAGATCTACAGGTACCGGTAAGTAATGTATGGTTTGGTTTTTTAGTTGAAGTAAATGAAGTTGTACTGGTATGGCAAGTGTCACAAGAAACAGTAGTCGGTACATGGTTGGCAGGCTTGCCTAATGCCGTTGTGCCATTATGACAAGTCGAACAAGTACCCGCAGCAATACCAGTATGGCTAAATGTGGCCCCAGTAAATGTGGTAGTTGATTTATGGCAGCTCTCACAAGCAGCAGTGGTTTGCACGTGATTGCTTGGTTTGCCTAAAGCCGTCGTACCGTTATGGCAAGTCGCGCAGCCACTGACGATACCGGTGTGGTTAAACGTTGCACCAAGGAAGCTGGTGGTTGATTTATGGCAGCTCTCACAAGCGGCGGTGGTTTGCACGTGATTGCTTGGTTTGCCTAAAGCCGTCGTACCGTTATGGCAAGTCGCGCAGCCACTGACGATACCAGTGTGGTTCATCGTTGCACCACCTTGAAAACTCGTCGTACTCTTATGGCAGGTCTCGCAAGCAGCACTGGTCGTAATATGGTTGCTCGGTTTTGATACCGGAGTGACGCCGGTATAGGCCGTGCCGCTATGGCAAGTCGCGCAGCCACTGACGATACCAG
>CAINWC010000334.1 GCA_903854305.1 uncultured Pseudomonadota bacterium
GTATTATCTGTATGGGTTCATCAATGATGAATTTATCAGTTAGAAACGCTGAGGTTTTCGGTGGTGAAATCTCAAAGAACAAAGAATCTAAACAACACTTCAAGAATGCTTTCTCTAAAGGTGGACGTTCAGTCAATATGACTAACGGACAAACCATCATGTGTACTCAACCATTCGGTAGAAGTTTTAACGGTGGTAAGTTGTTAGCTTTACTCTGTTTATCTGAACAAGTTCAAAACGATTGGAAACAAAGATACGGTGATACTTTAGTCACGGTTGAAACAACATCGTTATACGGCCAAAAAGATTCAACTCAGTATGATGGAATGAGTGTTGAATTGCACTCAGAATTGACCCACTTAGGAGTATAAATTGCACTAGAAATTGACCCACGTACCGATACTATTCTGCTCAACCTATGAGCAGGAGAATGGGAGTGATCACCGTGGAACTATTAAGTGTAATTAGACGCTGGCATTTGCGTGATCAAATGTCGATTCGTGAGATTGCTAAAAGAACTGGCTTATCTCGCAACACCATCAAGAAGTACCTGCGTAATGACATCGTCATCCCTCAATATGTTGGGCAAGGACGCACCAGTAAACTCACTGCGTATGTTGATAAGCTACAGCAGTGGCTTAAAACTGAGTCTAATCGAGGACGTAAAGAGCGTCGTAGTATTAAGCAGCTCTACCATGACTTAGTGCAACTGGGCTATCTCGGTTCTTATGATCGTGTTGTGGCTTATGCTAGGCGATGGCGACTGCATCAACAGCAACTTGCTGGCACCGTTGGGCGAGGCGCTTTTATTCCACTGACCTTTGCCTCTGGTGAAGCCTTCCAATTTGACTGGAGTGAAGACTGGGCAGTCATTGGCCATGAGCGCGTGAAACTACAAATTGCACATTTCAAACTGGCTCACAGCCGTGCCTTTTACTTGCGTGCTTATCCACTACAAACCCATGAGATGTTGTTTGATGCGCATCACCACGCCTTCCAATGTTTAGGTGGTATTCCCAAACGCGGCATCTACGACAACATGAGGACCGCGGTTGACAAAGTCGGGCGCGGCAAGCAGCGTACAGTCAATGCAAGATTCGCAGCCATGGTCAGTCACTATCTCTTTGAAGCCGAGTTCTGTAATCCAGCATCTGGTTGGGAGAAAGGCCAAATTGAGAAGAATGTACAAGATGCGCGTCATCGGTTGTGGCATCAAGCACCACCATTTGCGAGCTTGGACGCTCTCAATGATTGGCTGACCGTACGCTGTACCGCTTTATGGCAACAAATACAACATCCAGAGTTTCGCCATCAAACCATCGCAACTGTTTGGCAATCCGAGTTGCCAACCTTAATGTCTGTCCCGCGACCATTTGATGGCTTTGTGGAATGCATCAAGCGCGTCACCCCGACCTGCTTAGTTCACTTTGAGCGCAACCGCTACAGTGTGCCAGCCTCTTTTGCTAATCGACATGTCAGCTTGCGTGTTTATGCAGATCACTTAGTCATGGTCGCAGAAATGGCGGTGATTGCTGAGCATAAACGCATCATCAATCGTCATCATCGTAGTGGCGTGACCTGTTACCAATGGCAGCATTACTTAAGTGTGTTACAGCGTAAACCAGGTGCACTGCGTAATGGCGCACCCTTTACCACCCTGCCTGAAGCATTTAAGCATCTGCAAACTAAGCTCTTAACCAGAGTTGGCGGTGACAGAGAAATGGTCGAAGTGCTCTCGCTAGTATTACATTATGATGAGTCGCTAGTACTGGCTGCCATTGAGGAGTCTTTGGCAGCAGGGGCAGCCTCTAAGCTCAACATCCTCAATATATTAAGGCGGATGATTAGTCCGGCACTACCACCGCTCGCAGATACGCCGCATCGTTTGGCGTTGATTGAAGAGCCCATAGCGAACGCTGAGCGTTATGATGGGCTAAGAGAGGTGCGTCATGCAGCATGACACGATGATGACCACCTTAAAGGGGCTAAAGTTGTATGGCATGGCGCAAGCGGCAGATGAGCTTCATCAGCAAGGTGTGCCCAGTTATGAAGCCGCACAGCCGATCCTTGGCAGCTTATTAAAAGCCGAAATGGCAGAACGTGAAATCCGTTCAATCAATTACCAAGTGAAGACCGCAAAGTTTCCAGTGTATCGAGACTTGACTGGCTTTGACTTTAGTCAGAGCACCGTTAACGAACCATTGGTTCGGCAGTTACATCGATGCGACTTTATTGAAGATGCGCAGAATGTAGTCTTGATTGGTGGGCCTGGTACAGGTAAAACGCACTTGGCCACAGCCATCGGTATACAGGCGATTGAGCATCATCTCAAGCGGGTACGTTTCTTCTCGACCATTGAGTTGGTCAATACATTAGAACTAGAGAAAGCCGCAGGCAAACAAGGCCAACTGGCATTTCGGTTAATGTATGTTGATCTGGTCGTTTTAGATGAGCTGGGGTATTTGCCGTTTAGCCAAGCAGGCGGTGCCTTGCTGTTCCATTTACTCTCAAAGCTCTATGAGCATACCAGCGTCATCATCACGACTAATCTAGGCTTTGCTGAATGGGGTAATGTCTTTGGAGATCAGAAGATGACTACGGCTTTATTAGACCGCTTAACGCATCGTTGTCATATCGTCGAGTCAGGCAATGAAAGTTTCCGCTTTAGACACAGCACGGCGAACAATAGAAAGGAGAAATAAACCAACATACCAATCCTATAAATTGTGCTAAATTAACAACAAAGGGTGGGTCAGTTTTAAATGCAATTGGTGGGTCAATTATTAATGCAATTCAACACAGGGTGCTTGTAAAGTAATGCAGCTATTAGTATCCAAGTTTCCATTTCTTTGTTTCCTAATGAATTATTGCGTCATAAATGCGCCCATTGTCGTCTAGGCAAATTGCACTGCCGTGCCCCTGACCATCGCCAATGACGTCACAACGAATACCATGATTATCAGGCGATGAGAGTATGGCTTTGGCTGTATGATTTCCGCCAAAAGTTTGAGAAGAGCCAGTAACACTTTTACCCTTTCCATAGACTTGGAAAAACCCAAATGAATCATCAGAGCCAGTATGAACACCTATCCCTTTATAAGTTTGACCTTCAATAGGGATTGAAATGCTGACTGAACCGATACCAGTGTGCGTGATTGTTCCACTATAAATCTTGCCACTATCTCTTGGCATTAAATCCATCTGCGTAGCACATCCAGATAAAAAACTAATTATTAGAATAAGGTAAATTCTTTTCATCTTTTGTCCCTTAATTGTTGATTATCACAATGACGAGTATGCTTACCATGCCTTCAAAATCGAAGAGTATTAAAAAGTTGTGCAATCCATTTGGTTACCATTAATTTGACAATTAGTGGATCTAAGTCGATTTACTGGAGCTGGTACTACTGCTGGCCTATACATATCCGCATATACTTTTTGCTGCTCTATAAATACATGCTGCTGCTCTAAAGCCAAGCGCTGAGCCTTCTCATTAGCCTCTGCATTTTGAGCTTTGGCCTCATTAATAATTTTCAACCTACCCTCTTGATAAAGTGAGTTATTCTTTTTAAGTATTCTTTCATAATCACCATAAGATAACTGCCCCTTATAAAGTGACATTGTCACTTGATTAACAGTATCTAATACAGTTCTAAATAATGGAGTGGTTGGGTCATTAGGATAATAAACTTGGGCAGCTGCAAATAGCTTATTGCAGTGGTCCCTTTTAGATGCAAACAAAGCTATTGCCTGCTTTTCATTCTCAGTAGGGGTTGAATCATTAGCCAGCATAGCGAAAGTTGCATTATCGGCATTATCGAGTGCAATCTTATCTTTAATTGCATCAAGTTGTGGATCGTCTTTAAGCTTAGCCTTGCAATGACGCAATTGTTCGCCTAAATCTCTATATGCGGACAAATTCTCTGCTATAGCCACATTTCCATGTTTATTAACTATCGTTTTGATTTGAGAAATTAACGATGTGACATGTGATTTTCCATCACTTCTCTGCGTTCTCCACCAAAATGAAATTGAGTATGCAGTTGGCTCGACCGAGTCTCCATCTGCTAAAGGATTAAGCCAAGCACGAACATCTGTCTGCCCCGTCAAGAAGCCAGGAAAGCTACTATTAAAGCCTAAATTCTCAGACATTGGAGTGGTAACTCCTCTGCTAAACTCTATATTCATAGCCTCGTTAAGTACTGAAAGAACGGTCTCTTTTTGACCTACAAGAACCAATGTCAAAGGGCCTGGCTGTATTTCTGCTTGAGATGAAATGGGAATTAAAAATGAAAGTATTAGAAAGGCAAGTTTAAGCATACTGCAAATCCTATTTAATATAGATTACAAGACCACTAAATGTAGCTACTACAATAAGACCCTACTCGGGGGTGTAAATAATTTTGTGTAAACGTCATTTTGCAGGAAACTGCTATTTTCAGAAATGGAATCAAAATGACGACCAAGAAAGCACTCCCCGACGATTTAATTGATAGCCTGCTATCGAATTACAAGAAACCTGAAGAC
>CAINWC010000335.1 GCA_903854305.1 uncultured Pseudomonadota bacterium
GCAATCAACACATCACAAAGCTGATTAAAATTTAAGCATAATTGCCCCAAAAACGCCCAATTTTAACTACAAATGATTGCTAGATTTATTTCTCATCGAGAATAACGCAACTAAATTCTGGCACACTGACAGTAAAAACAGGGATATCGGTGGGAGTGTTTTATTCTTAATTGTGGGGTGAGCTGAGCCAAGTGAGGTCATGACATATTTTGCAAGAAACCTTAGATGAACTGGTGTAAATATAGCTTGCTTAGAATTTTATTTAGCTCTAAGAATAAAAATGGAACTTTAACCTAATCAATCGGTAGTGGATATTATCGATAGTGACGATTTCGCTTGACACGTTTTTTACGCAAAACGTTTTTCATTAAATTTTTAACCGCAAAGCGAAAACTGATGGACATACGGAGTTATTAAGCATAAATTGAGTTGCTCTTATCAAGAGTCCAGTCATTTTTAGACGACCTTCACTCTGGGTAATTCTACAACGCGCACCAACACTTAGAGCTATTAGAAAAAATCGATGTGATAAGAGCGCAATTAAAAAAAGGAAATTGAATTTATGAAAACGGCTGATAGAGAAAAAGACATTGAAATGCTGACACTTGGCCTGACGCTCGCGATTACTGCACCTACAGACGAAAAGGCAAACGAGTGTATCGAAATGGCCGAATCTATAGCGCAAAACCTAACAGCTGCAGAGGTCGCGCAATGCCAACGTGCTGCACAGAGGAATACAGGGCTTCCGGAAGACCCAGTGCTAGTGCCAGTTAATTGATGATATCCCTTTACTTTCAAATGGATTACAAATGCGATAGACTTTGATTAACTGATGTTCAATAGCTAAATAGGAATCAAAAAACCACTGAAATTACAATGAAACTTTCTGAGACAGATGTTGGGGTGAAATGGCTTAGCCAGTTTAATGTAGAGGATCAAAATCTGCTATAAGTCTAATATAATGAAAACCAAGACCATAATTCTAGTAACGCTTACTTAAGAAAATAGATACCAATAAAGAATGGGCGCATTAGCGCCCATTTTCATCAAAACTTATAAAACCAACTTTTAGTTCACTTTGTCTTTCAGAGTTTTACCTGCTTTGAATGTTGGTGCATTACGCGCTGCAATTTGAATAGCGGCGCCAGTTGATGGATTCCGGCCGGCACGTGCTGCTTTTGCCGTTACTTGAAATGTACCAAAACCAACTAATGCAACATTGTCACCATCTTTCAGAGCATTACCGATAGTATTTGTAATAGCATCAAGCACGCGAGCAGCTTCAGCTTGAGTCACGCCTGCTTCAGCAGCTGCAGCCGCAACTAGTTCAGATTTATTCATATTTTCACCTAAATTAAGAAAAGTTAAATACGCAGCAAAGTCAGATACTTCAGGACTTGCAGGTAATGAGCACCATGCTAGCACAATTTATTTATGGATGAGCTGCTGTAAGATATATTCGAATTTTTATAGTCAATTTTAAGCAGCTCACAAACGTTCAATTTTGAGACACTTTTTAGGCGACCAAAAATATAGCCATAACAACACCAAAATTGCCTCTTTACTCATCTCAAAACCTACGTACCATATACGTATAATTTATGAGACTACAATATGAAAGTTGGCTAACTGCTTGAGCGGCAACGTTAGCTATGTATTGCTGGGATGATGAAACGCTTGAAACTGATGACATGGTGTTAATCCTTTAATCTGTGGGGTTCTTTGTGCATAAATCTTTATCGGCAGACGCTTTGGTTTCTGAAGGCTTTGAGGAGCTA
>CAINWC010000336.1 GCA_903854305.1 uncultured Pseudomonadota bacterium
GATGATGCAGTTGTCCGCTGAGTCGCGCACCACTTCCATCTCATATTCTTTCCAACCAAGTAGCGATTCTTCAATTAACAGCTCTTTGGTAGGCGAAGCATCTAGACCGCGCTCACAAATCGTCATGAATTCTTCACGGTTATAAGCAATACCGCCACCACTACCACCCATCGTGAATGATGGGCGAATAATCGCTGGGTAGCCAATATTTGGCTGCACCTGCAAGGCTTCCTCCATACTATGTGCAATTACTGAGCGTGCGGAGGCCAAGCCAATTTTAGTCATTGCTTCTTTAAATTTTTGGCGATCTTCAGCTTTATCAATCGCATCTTTAGACGCGCCAATCATTTCAACATTGTATTTTTCTAATACGCCGTGCTTGTCTAAATCAAGCGCGCAATTCAATGCCGTTTGTCCGCCCATCGTTGGCAGCAAAGCATCAGGGCGCTCTTTGGCGATGATTTTTTCAACCACTTGCCATGTTACTGGCTCAATGTAGGTGGCATCAGCCATTTCAGGATCGGTCATAATGGTGGCTGGGTTAGAGTTCACCAAAATTACGCGATAACCTTCTTCACGCAGCGCTTTACACGCCTGTGCACCAGAATAGTCGAACTCGCAAGCCTGCCCAATCACAATTGGGCCTGCACCGATGATTAGAATAGATTTTATGTCTGTACGTTTTGCCATTAGCTTGCCTTTCCTTGTTCTATTTTTGCTGCTTGCATCATGCTAATGAAGCGATCAAACAAATAACTCATTTCAGTTGGACCTGGACTCGCTTCAGGGTGACCCTGAAAGCTAAACGCAGGTTTATCGGTACGTGCAATGCCTTGCAAACTGCCATCAAACAATGAAACATGGGTCGTTTTAATATTGGCTGGTAAGCTTGCAGCATCTACCGCAAAGCCATGGTTTTGGCTGGTGATGTAAACGCGCTTAGACTCAACATCTTGTACTGGATGGTTTGCACCGTGATGACCAAATTTCATTTTATGCGTTTTTGCATCGCTGGCTAAAGCCAACAATTGATGACCAAAACAAATACCAAATGTTGGTACGCCTGCGTCTACAATTGCTTTAATCGCAGCAATCGCGTAATCACATGGCGCTGGATCACCTGGACCGTTTGATAGAAATACGCCATCAGGTTTGTAAGCCAAGGCATCAGCCGCTGAAGTTTGCGCAGGCAACACCGTTACCTTACAACCACGTGATACTAACATACGTAAAATATTACGCTTTACGCCGTAATCGTAAGCAACCACATGAAACTGTTGTGCTGGCGCTTGCGTAAAGCCTTCGCCCAGCGCCCACTCACCCTCAGTAAACTCGTAAGGTTTATCGCAGCTCACGACTTTAGCTAAATCCATGCCTGACAAACCTGGGAAGCCAGAAATAAGACTCATCGCTAGCGCAATCGCTTTAACTTCATCGGCTTCACCTGCAATAATAGCGCCAGTTTGCGCACCTTTTTCGCGCAATATACGGGTTAATTTACGGGTATCAATATCAGCAATCGCAACCACATTATTGGCGACCAGATATTCAGCTAATGATTGTGTGTTTCTAAAATTGCTATGAACAAGTGGTAAATCGCGAATGATCAAGCCACTGGCGTACACCTGGCCCGACTCAACGTCTTCAAGATTCACGCCATAATTACCGATGTGCGGATACGTAAGTGTTACGATTTGTTTGGTATAGGATGGATCCGTGAGTATTTCTTGGTAACCAGTCATTGAGGTATTAAATACAACCTCACCGACGGTTTGGCCTGCAGCAGCATGGCCAGCA
>CAINWC010000337.1 GCA_903854305.1 uncultured Pseudomonadota bacterium
TCGATTGCTTTCGGTGTTACATAAAATAAATCAGGCGTATCTTTTTCAACAAGCCATTCCCTTTGATTTAGAACAACACGTTGTACAGGCTTGGCGGTTTCAATGGTGCTTGTTTTTGTAGTGTGCGTTGCCGTTGTTTCGACGATTTCAACGGGTTTATCTTGATTGGGATAAAGCGAGGCTACCATGGTTGCAATAAAAGCGAGTCCAAGCAGATAATGTCTTTTCTCCATCCTAAGGTGCCTTCGTGAAATAGAGGGTGAAGATCACCTCGGCTTCCACTTGATTGGATTCACCAGAAGCATGATGGAAATGTATCTGTGACAATGCCGCATTGGGTAGCGTGTTGAGTGATTTAGCTAAAAACTGTTTGATTTGCGGATACGCGCCTTTAAGCGGAAAACTAATTCGGTAAAATACGACTTGGCCAGATTCCTTGGTTAGGGTTTCATATTTACCGGCATCCAGTGGCAGTGTATTTTTTTCTGCAATGGCAATAATGGTTTTGAGCGCAGCCTCTTTTTCCGACGCACTGGGGAATTGTTTAAAAAAGACGTGAGTACTCAATGCGGTCTGGCGGTCATGCGGTATCGCAGGCGGTGCATGATGCCTAGCAAATTGAGCAAACGCCATTTCTGCCGAATGGAGATGCCTTGCTTGCGGTAGCATCATGCTTAAGTATAAAACCAATGCCACAACCAGCATCAGTAAGCCCAGCACACTGAGGTTTCCTGCACGATATTGAAAAGTGCGTAAATTAAAAGCCACTCTGGCGATTAAGGTTGATGCCATGATGCCTCTATCTCGAAATTCACCACGGTTTTAACATCGGATTTAGCTACCTGATGTACAAGTAAACTCACATTTCGCAGCACATTTTCTTGTTTGAGCGCTTGTACATAAGCCAATACATCTGCCAGTTGATGAGCTTGGCCGACAATCCTGACGGTAGTCGTTGCCGTGTCTGGCAGAATCTCTGAAAGCGTTATTTGTTCTGGCTTACTAGTTTCCAATGCTTGAAATAGCGCTGGCCAGGGCATGGTTAAGCTTTGGTGAATCTGGTGCTGCAAGTCTGATTGATGTTGAATGACGGTCTGTTTTAATCGATCTGCAGGCTGCGTTTTAGTGGGTTTAGTATGAGAAAGTTGCTCCAAGGCCGATGCTATATCAGCGAGTTTGGTTGTCGATGCGGAATAGTTGAGATAGAGGATCATCAGTGCCGATAATCCCAAGCCGAATAGCAGGTAGCCCAGCCATAGTTTAGCCGGCTTAGATTGCTGGAAATTCAAATTGAACGCGCGCACATTCATGAAGCCTCTCCAATCAGCTTCAAAAGACGTACCTTAGAAAAGCGGTGCTCTGACTTGATCAAAGGCAGGCGCAAGTGCTGTAATTTGCTGCCGCCAGACTCCAGCGACCATCCTGTGTTTTTTGGAGAAAATAAATATAAGTCTTTACCGTGGAGTATTTCACCATGCCTCAATGCTTCACGTTGCATCAAGGTTTTAAATTCTACCGAGGACAATGTATTTTTGCATGGAAGCTGTGTGATATAAATTGCAACGCCATGATCAAAGCGCACAATGCAACAGCCGGCATGCTCAATAA
>CAINWC010000338.1 GCA_903854305.1 uncultured Pseudomonadota bacterium
GTGGTGGCACGTGTGTAAGGGCGTTTATCAAAACCTAAAAACACATCTTTAAATTGATTCATACCTGCGTTGGTGAAGAGCAGAGTAGGGTCGCCGTGCGGCACCAATGAGCTAGACGCTACAATTTGATGGCCTTTTGAGGCAAAAAAATCGAGAAACGCTTGGCGAATTTCGTTGCTGCTTGGGTTGTTGCTTAGTTTAATTGGCATGGGTTTGTTCAATGGTTTATTCAATGGTTTATTCAACAGTTGTTTCGGACGCTGCTTTTCTGACTACTTTTTTAGTTACTCTTCTGCTTCAATTTGGTTCAGCACTTTTTTAATGACATCAAAGCCAAAGCCCCGGCTTTGTAAAAATCTTGCTTGTTTTGCCCATTCCTCACGCGTTACTGGATTCGCCTTGTATTTTTTTTGCCACACGATACGTGCGTTGTCTAACTCATGTACCCGTATATCGGCAACTGCGCTGGCAATTAGCGCATCTGCCACACCTTTTTCGCGTAACTCGTTCGCCACTCTTGCGCTGCCAAACTTAGTCTTGCGGGCATGCACTAACATTTCGGTAAAACGCGCATCAGATAACCAACCGCGCGTTTTAAAATCATCTAAAATTGCAGCAATATCATCGGTTTCTTCGGCATAATTGCTAAGCTTTTTAGCGAGTTCAAAGTATGAGTACTCGCGCTTACCAAGGTAGTCTAGCGCACGTTGCCGTAAACTTTTTGGTTGAAATTCGATACTCAGCTCCGCTTATAATCTTGCCGGATACTAATCTTCTTCAGAGCGTACTGCCGGCATTGCTTCCGTTAATGCTTTCATATTGGCGCGGATTTTTGCGTCAATTTCATTGGCAATCGCAGGGTTCGCTTTTAGAAAATCGCGTGAGTTATCTTTACCTTGGCCAATTTTTTCGCCGTTGTAGCTATACCAAGAGCCAGCCTTCTCTACCAATTTAGCATTAACGCCAAGCTCAATAATCTCACCTTCACGTGAAATGCCTTCGCCATATAAAATATCAAATTCAGCTTGTTTGAACGGCGGCGCTACTTTGTTTTTAATGACTTTTACGCGCGTTTCAGAGCCAATGACTTCGTCGCCTTTTTTGATGGCGCCAGTGCGGCGAATATCTAAACGGACAGACGCGTAGAACTTAAGCGCGTTACCGCCAGTAGTCGTTTCTGGGCTACCAAACATTACGCCAATTTTCATACGGATTTGGTTAATAAAAATGACCAAGGTATTAGTACGTTTGATATTGCCTGTTAATTTACGCAAGGCTTGGCTCATTAAGCGAGCTTGCAAACCCATGTGGCTATCGCCCATTTCGCCTTCAATTTCAGCGCGTGGTGTTAAAGCCGCTACCGAGTCAACCACGACAATATCCACAGAGCCTGAACGTACTAGCATATCTACGATTTCTAATGCTTGCTCACCAGTGTCTGGTTGTGAAATCAGTAAATCAGGCACGTTTACGCCTAATTTTGCCGCGTATTGTGGATCTAATGCATGCTCAGCATCAATAAATGCTGCAACGCCACCCGTTTTTTGCATTTGTGCAATCACAGAAAGCGTTAATGTGGTTTTGCCTGATGATTCTGGGCCGTAAATCTCGACTACGCGACCACGCGGTAAACCGCCAATGCCTAATGCAATATCTAGTCCTAATGAGCCAGTAGAAACCGCTTGAATATCATCGCCAATATTGCTATCACCCATACGCATGATAGAGCCCTTGCCAAACTGTTTTTCAATCTGCGCTAATGCGGCGGCAAGTGCTTTGCTTTTATTGTCATCCATGGGTTTTGCCTTTGTATTTAATGTGGTTTTTTACACTTTTGTAACATGAGATTATTTCATAAATCAGTGCTTAACGTAAGTGCGATCAACCCCTCAATTAGGGTTTTTGTCGATTGCTTGCGAATCTCTAATCGGTCGCCCTTAAAATGGTGGGTAGCAGTGGTAAGCTCGCGATCAATGCCCATCCACGCAAAACATACTGTTCCGACTGGTTTTTCTTGACTTCCACCCGTAGGCCCGGCAATGCCGGTGACTGCCGCACTTAAACTTGCACCGCTTATGGAGTGCGCGCCCATCGCCATTTCAATAGCAGTTTCTTCACTGACTGCTCCACAAGTTTCTAATGTGAACTTGGATACGTTTAATAACAATTCTTTAGAGCGATTGCTGTAGGTAATAAAGCCGCATTCAAACCAAGCTGAACTGCCTGCAATACGCGTGACCACTTCAGCACATAAGCCACCCGTGCAAGACTCTGCAAGGGTTAAGGTGAGGTTTCGTTTTTTAAGGTGCTTGCCTAGCGTTTGTGCTAAGGCGTTTAAATCATGTTCAATATCCATTGTATTGCCTCTATACAAAATATTGCATAAATTGCGGCGAGTAAGTCGTCAAACATCACGCCAAAGCCATTTTTAAGTTTTTCATCGCATTGGCGAATTGGGTATGGCTTCCAAATATCAAACAAGCGGAATAATAGAAATGACGTGAGCCACCACTGCCATTGGTTTGGTGTGAAAGTAAGCACTAACATCATGGCGACTATTTCGTCCCACACAATGCCGCCGTGGTCTACCACGCCTAATGCTTTGCCAGTGACGTCGCAAAAATAAATACCGATTAAAAATAGTGCGCTAATGATGGTGAGTTGAACTGGAGCGGAATAGATTGAGATCAGCCAGAACAACGGTAAGCCAACCAGTGTACCAAACGTACCTGGGGCTTTTTTGGCAAGCCCACTGCCAAATCCAAGGCCAAATAGATGCGCTGGGTGTTGTAATAAAAACCGCAGGTTGGGTGTTTGTGGATTGGACGGTTTAGCTAAAGTGGTCAAAACCAGTTTCCTTAATGTCTAAAATTTCATTGTCTAAGCCATGTACTAAGAGGCTAATGTCGCTAGAAATAAGTCCGATGCAACTTAAAGGCAACTGTAATTTTTCGCTGAGCTTTATGATGGCTGCATGTTTTTCAATGGGAGCGGTAAAGCATAGTTCGTAATCATCCCCCCCAGCCAAAATCATGTTGATGATATATTTGTCATGTAAAGCCTCTGCACCTAAATGTGCTGAATGTGGAATGCTATTTAAATAGAGGGTCGCACCTACGTTTGATGCTTCTAAAATATGACCTAAATCAGCCAATAAGCCATCTGAAATATCAATCGCGCTATTCGCGATTCCACGTAAAGCTAAGCCTAAATCCACTCTAGGTTGCGGGGTGTGCAGGGCTTGTGCGCAGACGTCAAAGACATCTTCTGATAAAGCTAATTTATCTTGCATGTGTGCTAATGCTAAGGCGGCATCACCCAAGAAACCGCTTACCCAAATTTCATCATCCACTTTTGCACTACTTCGTTTAATGGCTTGGCCGATCGGCACTTCACCCATAATTTGAACGCAAATATTTAACGACCCGCGCGTGGTGTCGCCACCAATTAAATCGATATTAAATTTATTCGCACAGGCAAAAAAACCGCGTGAAAATTCACTGAGCCATTGCGCATCATTATGTGGAAGCGCAATCGCCAGTGTTGCCCATTTAGGGGTAGCACCCATCGCCGCCATGTCAGATACATTCACCGCAAGTGACTTCCAGCCTAATTTGTATGGCTCGGCATCTGTAAAAAAGTGAGTGCCAGCTACCAGCATATCTGCTGATATAGCGAGTTCCATGCCTGAGTCGATGCTGATTAAAGCAGCATCGTCGCCCACGCTAAGGTTGGTGTGGTGGGTAGGACGGGTAAAATGCTGTTTGATTAAGTTGAATTCTGACATGCGAGTTTTAAATTAATTTAAGCCGTGGCTTTAACCGCAGACTTTGGTCTAAATGCTTTGACAATGGCTGCATTGGTTTCAAGGTAAGGCATCGCACGTTCTTCGGTGGATAATAAGTCTAAGCAATATGGCACTGCCGCAAAAATACCGTGAACTTTTACCACGCCAGATTCGTCCTTTAAGCCCTCAAGCGTTTGCGCGATGGCTTTTGGTTGGCCGGGTAAGTTAATAATTAGACATTGCTTGCGGATTACTGCGACTTGACGTGACAAAATAGCGGTAGGCACAAAATTTAAACTAATTTGACGCATTTGCTCGCCAAAGCCTGGCATTTCTTTATCGGCTACATTTAGCGTGGCTTCAGGCGTTACATCACGTAATGCTGGGCCTGTGCCACCAGTGGTTAAAATTAAATGGCAGCATTCATGGTCTACCAAGTCAATGAGCGTAGATTCAATATCCGATTGCTCATCGGCAATTAATCGTGCCACGTACTGAGTAGGCGTTATAAGCGCACTTTCAAGCCAATTTTTAAGCGTTGGTATGCCTTGGTCCTCGTATATGCCGCTACTTGCGCGGTCACTAACTGAAACTAAACCAATTTTAATGAATTCTTTTGTCATTTGGTTTTCTTTGTCATTCGTTTGTCGTAGTAAATAACTAAGTGTCAATAATACCATTACCTACATTCAAGGAATTTTTTCATGGAGCACGACAAACATTATTCTAAGTACAAAAATACAAACACTGCAAAACAGCAGATAATAAAAAAATCACAGCCACAATGATGTGATTAAGTTTTCTTGGCATGGGTTCGGTGTTTATGGCTACAAAACTGCATGTGGCTGAACCGAATATATCTACCGTGAATCTATATGCCAATAATTATAAAGAACACAATGGTGATTAACTAAAGTCACAAGATGTGAACCCTGACACCAGGATATTTGTGCGTAATCTTAAGCTGATTGCAGCATTAGTCTACTGGAAAAAGATGACGACATGATGGGTCCGTCAGACATTGATGGGGCTAATATTCCGACAGAACTGGCCTTACAGCACGGCAAGAATATTAAGGCCGACACTGCGCTGGTTGAATGGCAAGGCTGGTTTAGCCCAAACGCCTGCAAGTAAGCTGCCATTTATAAAAGTAGTCGCCAAAAGAGGCGGTGAAATTGACGCTAAAGGCTTGCAAGACATAGTATGCGAGCCAAGCCATAGGAATGCTAAGCATGTTACTGAGAGGGCTAAATTGCCTATGCTAGGTTTTGATGTGCGTAGATTGATGCATTCCTCTGCCATGACCACTAAATAAGCAGTTAGTGAGGTTATTCCTACTCAATGCCCTGTAGGTCAATGCGTGCATTATGGTCTGCAGCCAAAAGGGATGTACCTATGAGCCGTTTCATTAAGTAGTTCCGTATTTCTAACTTACAGTGCTGACTTATTCAGCGTCAGCAGTGCCCACGTTAGGCTCATCAGTCTTTTCGACCTCCGTAATCTCTCGCAGGAGTTTGAAAATCTCACGACTACTTTTAGGTGTTTTATCAGCAGCGAGTTCTTTTTGCGCATTGCGAACTAAAGTTCGTAATTGTTGAATATCGGTTTGTGGATACAGCGCAATAAATTCAGCCAAGGCATTGCTGTCAGCAATCATGCGGTCACGCCAACGTTCTAAACCATGAAAATACGCATTTTCTGCGGTATGTTTGCCATCCCAGCGAGCCAGTTGTTCTAAAATAGGCGCATTGTCAATTTCGCGCATTAAACGACCCAAATACTGGCGATGGCGTCTAATCGCGCCATTGGCAGTAATTTTTTTAGTATCCAGTACCGCTGTTAATACGGTGTCTGGCAGGTCTAATTTGAGCAGTTTGTCTTTAGGAAGCTCGGATAAGCGTATGCCTAGCGCTTGTTGCGCATCGGCTTCAGCTTTCAGTTGCGTTTTGCTAATGGGTTCTTCAGCGTTTAATTTCGAGGCTAAATTAGCATCGTGACTGAAATCAATGCGGGTAATTGTCTTTTTAGGTTTCATGCTGCGGTATGATAGCATTTTTTAGTACATATTTTTTATGAGCGTCTGTTTAAAACGCTCGGCCTTTTGTAGGCACACCAATTGAAAGATGAAAAAGTAATGGCAGATTCAGGGTTTAGTTATTCTTTAGATGAAATCAAGCAAATGTCTGAGGACGTGCTCAAAGTCGCTAAGGCGCAAGGCGCTAGTGCGGCAGAAGCTGAGCTTAGTTTAAGTATCGGTCAAAATGTATCGGTGCGCATGGGCGAAACGGAGAATATTGAATATAACCGTGACAAGAGTATGTCGGTCACAGTGTATTTTGGGCAGCAGAAAGGCCATGCGAGTACTTCTGATTTAAGCCTGCAAGCTTTAAAAGATACAGTCGCAGCTGCTTGTAATATTGCTAAATATACCGCCAAAGATGAGTTTTGCGGATTGGCAGATGCCAAGCTAATGGCCACCGATATTTTAGATTTAGACCTACATCATCCTTGGAATATCTCCATAGATGAAGCCGTAGAAATTGCGAAAGAGTGTGAAGCTGCGGCCTTAAACGTTGATTCAAGAATAACCAACTCCGAAGGCGCAAGCGTTTCAACAGGCACCGGTTATTTTGCTTACAGTAATAGTCACGGATTTACTGGTGGCTATTCAAGCTCAAGGCACGGGATTAGTTGCTCAGTCATTGCTGAAGCCGATGAAAACATGCAACGTGATTACTGGTATAGCACAGCGCGTGCAGCGGCCGATTTACAAGCGGCGGCAGACATTGGGCGAATAGCGGGCGAACGCACGGTGCGTAGACTCAATGCAAAAAAAATAAAAACCTGCCAAGCGCCTGTTTTATTTGAAGCGTCATTGGCCAGCGGCTTGATTTCATCGCTTATTAGCGCAATTTCTGGTGGTAATTTATACCGTAAATCATCGTTTTTGCTTGATAGTTTAGACAAGCAAATCGCCAGCCCATTATTAAATATCTATGAAGAACCGCATCTTAAAAAGGGTTTGGCAAGTAGTCCGTTTGATAACGAAGGCGTAGCCA
>CAINWC010000339.1 GCA_903854305.1 uncultured Pseudomonadota bacterium
ATTTCAGGTATGCATGCAGGTGTTTCAGCAATGTTAGGTGGTGCATCTGTATTGTTAGGCGCATCCGTTGCAGCAATCATCGCAAAACGCGGTGCAAATAATGAAGATCCAACAGCAATTTTGCTTAATTTGTTAAAAGCAGAAGCTGTTAAAATTTTGATGATTATCATTTTGTTAGTCATCGTATTTAAAGTCTATAAGCAGTTAGTGCCGTTTGCGCTCATTGCTGGTTTAGCCGCTGCGGCGCTGTTCTCTGGCGCGGCATTGAGTAAGTTAAAAGTGTGATTATAAATTCTTGTCAATTAAGCGACGTAAAGTCGAACTTTAGTTAGAGTAAATATTAGATTATGGCTACAGAAAACGCAGAACACGCACTCACCCCGTCAAGCTACATCACGCACCATTTGAGCTTTAACGCCAAACCTATTGGCGATGGCAGCTTTTGGGTGCTCAATTACGACAGCTTAATCATGTCAGTACTCCTCGGCGCGGTCGTGATGGGCTTAATTTGGTGGGTAGCACGAAGCGCAACAACAGGTGTGCCAAGTAAAGGTCAAGCCTTTGTTGAGTTGATATTTAGTTTTGTGGATGAGCAGGTTAAGAACATTTTTCACGGCGATCGTCATAGTTTTATTGCACCTACGGCATTAACGGTATTTTTATGGGTATTAGCCATGAACGCAATGGACTTTTTACCGGTAGATGTGATGCATCACTTTGTTTACGCCCCGCTTGGCTTAGAAAACTGGCGTAGTGTCCCTACGTCTGACATCAACACCACGTTTGCATTAGCATTGGCGGTATGGTTCTTGATGATTTACTTTTCAATAAAAGCCAAAGGTCTGGGCGGTTGGGTGCATGAGTTGTTTTATGCGCCATTTGGCGGTGCTAAATTTTTCAAGCCAAAAAGTGCGATGGGTTATGTTGGTTTGTTGTTAAGCCCGTTACTTTTTGTAGCTAACTTTGCGTTCAACATCATTGAATATGTTTCTAAGCCGCTTTCTCATTCATTGCGACTATTCGGTAATATGTATGCTGGTGAGGTTATTTTCTTGCTTATCGGTTTATGGGCAGCTACGGGCCTTACAGGTACAATTTTTGGTGCAATTTTAGGTGCTGGTTGGTCAATCTTCCACATTTTAATCGTAGCATTACAGGCGTTTATCTTTATGATGTTAACGGTTGTTTACTTAGCAATGGCGCACGAATCACATTAGTTTTTAAGTAGTTTTATTTTTATCAGTAGTTTTAGTTGTAAGTTTAATTTTAGAGAGGGTAATAAAATGGATGCATTAGCGTTGATTCAAGCCTACACAGGCGTTGGTATTGGTTTAATTATTGGTCTAGGCGCTGCTGGTGCTTGTATCGGTATTGGTATTATGTGTGCAAGTTTCTTGGAAGGCGCTGCTCGTCAGCCAGAAATGATTCCACAATTACAAGGTAAAGTATTCTTGTTATTAGGTCTTATCGATGCTTCTTTCATTATTGGTGTTGGTCTAGCAATGATGTTTGCATTCGCTAACCCATTATTAAGCGTTGTTGCTAAGTAATTAGTTAAAAGTAATACGTTGTTCAATGATTTGTTTGGGTCAGGTTAGTTGACTCAAACATTTATTTGATGACTTACTAGTTTAACGATTTAAGCTTAAATGAATTTAAAATGGATCAAAAATGAACATTAACTTTACACTAATCGCACAAGCAATCGCATTTGCTGTGTTGATTTGGTTCACAGTGAAATTCGTTTGGCCACCGCTGTTATCAGCGATTGAAACACGCCAAAAGGAAATCGCTGATGGTTTAGCCGCAGCACAAGAAGGCAAAAGTGCTTTGGAAGTTGCCGCTAAAAAATCAGAAGTGACTTTGAACGAAGCCAAGCAAAAGGCCAGCGAAATTATTGGTCAAGCTGAAAAGCGTGGTTCACAAATTGTTGAGGACGCTAAAGGCGTAGCAAAGACAGAAAGTGACCGCATTTTAGCAGGTGGTGTAGCTGATCTTGAGCAGGAAATAAACCGTGCAAAAGAAGGTTTACGTTCGCAAGTATCGGCTCTGGCAATTGCTGGTGCTGAAAAAATATTGCGTAAAGAAATTGACGCAAATGCACACAGCGAAATGTTATCTAAACTCGCTGCAGAACTTTAAGGATAAGACATGGCTGAAATATCAACCATCGCAAGGCCTTACGCTGTTGCTGCTTTCAACCTTGGCAAGGAGCAAAACGCGCTTGCCAAGTGGTCTGAAATGTTAGGCTTTGCAGCTGCTGTCGCAAGTGACGCGCAGATGCAAGCCTATATTCAAGACCCGAAAGTAGTGAGCAGTGAATTGCAAAGCACATTTTTAAAAGTGTGTGGCGATAAGCTTAATGTACAAGGGCAAAATCTGATTAAAGTGCTGGTTGAATATAACCGCATGGACATCTTGCAAGCCATTACCTCTGCTTTTGAAGAATTAAAAGCACAGGATGAAGGTGTGCTTGATGCTCAAATCATTGCCGCGGCTAAACCTAGCGCTGCAGAAGTTAAAGATTTGGTTAAGCGCTTAGAAGTTAAGTTTGGTAAAAAGATTGAAGCCATTGTTTCTGTAGACTCAGAGCTTATTGGTGGCATTAAAATTATTGTTGGCGATACCGTGATAGACGCATCAGTCAAAGGTCAGTTACAGAATTTAGCTTACACGCTTTCGGCATAAGGCCATTCGCCTTAAGTCAATGAATAACTTAGGCAAAGAAAATTAGGAGCAACAATGCAGTTATCTACATCAGAAATCAGTGAACTGATTAAAAGCAGATTAGAGAATTTTTCTACCTCAGCTGAAGCGCGTACTCAAGGTACGGTAATTTCAGTCACTGACGGTATCGTACGTATTCACGGCCTTTCAAACGTGATGGCTGGCGAGATGATCGAATTTCCAGGCAATACATTTGGCTTAGCGCTTAACTTAGAGCGTGACTCAGTGGGTGCTGTGGTTTTAGGTGATTACGAGCATATTACTGAAGGCGACGTCTGTAAATGTACCGGTCGTATTTTAGAAGTGCCAGTTGGTCCAGAATTAATCGGCCGTGTTGTGAATGCTTTGGGTCAGCCAATTGATGGCAAAGGTCCAATCAATGCAAAAATGACTGACAAAATTGAAAAAGTTGCGCCAGGTGTGATTGCCCGTAAATCAGTTTCACAACCAGTGCAAACTGGCTTGAAATCAGTTGACTCTATGGTGCCAGTTGGCCGTGGCCAACGTGAATTGATTATTGGTGACCGTCAAACAGGTAAAACTGCTGTTGCGATTGATGCCATCATCAATCAAAAAGGTCAAAACATGACCTGTATCTACGTTGCGATTGGCCAAAAGGCTTCTACAGTCGCTAATGTGGTACGTAAATTAGAAGAAAACGGCGCGATGGCTTATACCATTGTTGTTGCTGCAACCGCTTCTGATTCAGCTGCATTGCAATTCTTAGCCCCATATTCTGGTTGTACCATGGGCGAATACTTCCGTGATCGCGGTGAAGATGCGTTGATCGTTTATGATGATTTGACTAAACAAGCGATTGCTTATCGTCAAATTTCATTGCTATTACGCCGTCCACCAGGTCGTGAAGCTTATCCGGGTGATGTGTTCTACATTCACTCACGTTTGTTAGAGCGTGCTGCTCGCGTGAATGAAGATTATGTAGAAAAATTCACTAATGGTGCGGTTAAAGGTAAAACTGGTTCATTGACAGCATTGCCAGTGATTGAAACTGCAGCAGGCGACGTTTCTGCGTTCGTTCCAACTAACGTGATTTCAATTACCGATGGTCAGATCTTCTTAGAAACAGACTTGTTCAATGCTGGTATCCGTCCTGCGATCAATGCTGGTATTTCAGTATCTCGCGTTGGTGGTGCTGCACAAACTAAAGTGATTAAAAAATTAGGCGGTGGTGTACGTTTAGCCTTAGCGCAATACCGTGAGTTAGCAGCTTTCGCGCAGTTTGCTTCTGATCTAGATGAAGCAACCCGTAAACAATTAGATCGCGGTCGTATGTTTACTGAGTTGATGAAACAGGCGCAGTACGCACCATTAAGTGTTTCTAACATGGCAATTACCTTGTTGGCTGCGAATAAAGGCTACTTTGACGATGTTCCAACCAATAAAGTATTAGCATTTGAAACTTCACTACACGGTTTCATGGGTTCTAAATACAAAGCATTGATGGATGGCATTGAAAAAACTAAAGACTTGGCTGGCGATAACGAAAAAGCGGTTGAAGCGGCAATTCAAGACTTTAAAGCAACCAACGCTTACTAACCTCCACTATTTAGGATAATAAAATGGCTGGAAGTAAAGAGATTAGAACCAAGATCAAGAGTGTAGAAAATACGCGCAAGATCACTAAAGCGATGGAAATGGTAGCTGCTTCTAAAATGCGTAAAGCGCAAGATAGAATGCGTGCCTCACGTCCCTACGCAGATAAAATCCGTAACGTTGCTGCGCATCTTTCATTCGCTCAGGTTGAATACAAACATCCGTATTTAGTTAAGCGTGATGTGGTGAAGAATGTTGGTTTGATTGTGGTGAGCTCAGACAAAGGCCTATGTGGCGGTTTAAACACCAATATGTTACGTTTGTCTGTTAACCAGATGAAAACATGGGAATCTGAAGGCAAAGCGATTTCTGTTAGCGCCATTGGCAATAAAGGGTTTAGCTTTATGAACCGCGTGGGCGCGAATGTTAAATCGCACATCATCGGTTTAGGTGATGTGCCGCACATGGAAAATCTGATTGGTACGATTAAGGTGATGCTGGACGCTTATACTACAGGCGAAATTGACGAGCTTCATATTTGTTATACCAAGTTCATCAATACCATGAAGCAAGAGCCGGTAATGGAGCAACTGCTACCGCTTACTAGCAAGCACTTGGGTGTGCATGCTACTCACGTAAGTGCAGAGCCACTTTCAGCCAGCAGTGTAATCAAGAGTGCAGTTCAGATTGGCATTGCTAAAGGTCATTGGGATTACATCTACGAGCCTGAAGCTAAGCCGGTGATTGACCTATTGATGGTGCGTTATATCGAATCACTGGTATATAACGCGGTGTCAGAAAACATGGCTTCAGAGCAATCATCACGTATGGTGGCGATGAAATCAGCATCTGATAATGCTAAAGAAGTGATTGGTGATTTAAAGCTGATTTACAACAAAGCACGTCAAGCAGCGATTACCAAAGAGATTTCAGAAATCGTCGGCGGTGCGGCGGCAGTAGCCTAGGCGATTGGGCGATACTAATATTTGCGTAGCAAATGTTAGGTAGAGACCAGAATCGCATAGGTGTGGCAGTAGCCTAAACAGAATTTAATTAACATTCAACAGCTTAGTTTGAATAGGATATAAAAAAATGAGTACAGCAAACGTTAGTGTGAAAACAGGTAGAGTAGTGCAAATTATTGGTGCGGTGGTCGATGTTGAGTTTCCACGTGACCAAATGCCTAAAGTATTTGAAGCGTTAATCATTGATGACGCATCAAGCAAAGCAGAAGAAGGCTTAACACTTGAAGTGCAACAGCAACTAGGCGACGGCATAGTGCGTACTATTGCGATGGGTTCTTCAGATGGTCTTTCACGCGGTGCAATGTTCAAATCTACCGGTAGCCAAATTACTGTGCCAGTCGGCGTGGGTACTTTAGGCCGTATTATGGATGTGTTGGGTCGCCCAATTGATGAGGCTGGTCCAATTGAATGTGATGAGCGTCGTGCGATTCACCAAAAAGCGCCAACTTTTGAAGAGCTATCTCCTTCAGTTGACTTGCTTGAAACCGGTATTAAAGTGATTGACTTGGTTTGTCCGTTTGCTAAAGGCGGTAAAGTTGGTTTGTTCGGCGGTGCGGGTGTAGGTAAAACCGTCAACATGATGGAACTGATTAACAATATCGCCAAACAGCATTCTGGTTTATCGGTATTTGCTGGTGTTGGCGAGCGCACCCGCGAAGGTAATGACTTTTATCATGAGATGAAAGAGTC
>CAINWC010000340.1 GCA_903854305.1 uncultured Pseudomonadota bacterium
CCAAAAAACAAATCGAAGCCGCAAAACTTTTCGTACTTGATACTAATGTTTTAATGCATGACCCTTCTAGTTTGTTCCGCTTTGAAGAACATGACATTTACTTGCCTATGGTGACGTTGGAAGAACTTGATAACAACAAAAAAGGTTTAACTGAAGTTGCACGAAATGCACGCCAAGCAAGCCGTAATTTAGAAGAAATTGTTGGTACAACTTTAATCGACCTTGAACTTGGTTGCCCGCTGTCTATTCATGGTAACAAACACGTAACAGGCCGTTTATTTTTACAGACGAATCAAGTTAATGTTGAATTACCTGGCTTAGCTGGCAGCAAAGCAGATAACCAAATCCTTGGTGTGGTGATGGCCTTACAGCACAGCCATCCTAACCGCCAAGTTATTTTAGTCAGTAAAGATATTAATATTCGTATTAAAGCACGTGCACTGGGCATGCCTGCTGAAGATTACTTCAACGACAAAGTGTTAGAAGATACTGAGCTTTTATACAGCGGTATGAAAGAATTGCCTGCTGACTTTTGGGATAAACACAGTAAGGAAATGGAATCATGGCAGGAATCCGGCCGCATGTTTTACCGACTCACCGGCCCACTATGTAAAACATTTCTAGTCAATGAATTTGTGTTTTATGAGCTTGAAAAACCTTTTCATGCCATAGTACGTAGCATCGAAGGCAACACCGCTGTTTTAGAAGTTGTTAAAGACCACCTATTACCTAAACACAATGTTTGGGGCATTACTGCGCGCAATCGCGAACAAAATTTCGCGCTCAATTTATTAATGGATCCTGAAATTGATTTCGTCAGCTTGTTGGGCCAAGCGGGTACAGGTAAAACATTACTCACATTAGCTTCAGCACTCACTCAAGTACTTGATACAAAAATATACGCTGAGATCATCATGACCCGCGTGACCGTTTCAGTAGGTGAAGATATTGGCTTTTTACCTGGTACCGAAGAAGAAAAAATGGGGCCATGGATGGGTGCGCTAGATGACAATTTAGATGTACTGAATAAAAGCGATGAAGATGCGGGAGAGTGGGGGCGTGCAGCGACACAAGATTTAATTCGTAGTAGAATCAAAGTAAAATCACTCAACTTCATGCGTGGTCGTACGTTTTTGAACAAGTTTTTAATTATTGATGAAGCGCAAAATCTAACCCCTAAACAGATGAAAACACTCATCACTCGTGCGGGTCCTGGCACGAAAGTGGTGTGCTTAGGCAATATTGCACAAATCGACACACCGTATTTAACTGAAGGTAGTTCCGGCCTGACTTATGTCGTTGATCGATTCAAAGGTTGGGGACATAACGGCCACGTTACCTTGCTTCGCGGTGAACGCTCACGCTTGGCTGACTTTGCTGCTGAAGTCTTGTAAACGGGATGCGTAAAGGATTCTATACTTTACTAACTGCGCAATTTTTATCAGCGCTTGCTGACAATGCATTGTTATTCGCAGCCATTGCTTTGTTACAACAAATGCATGCGCCTGATTGGCACAAACCTTTATTACTGCAATTTTTTGTGATCTCGTACATTGTCCTTGCCCCCTTTGTAGGCTCATTTGCTGATGCGCTTCCAAAGGGTCGAGTCATGTTTATCTCAAATGGCATTAAGTTTATTGGTGGGCTAGCCATGATACTTGGCATGCCTCCACTCTATGCCTACGGTATTGTTGGAATTGGTGCAGCGGCCTACTCACCGGCAAAATACGGCATATTAACCGAGTTACTCCCACCCAATAAGCTGGTCAGCGCCAATGGATGGATGGAAGGATCAACTGTGATTGCCATTATATTAGGCGCAATTATTGGTGGAAAAATGGCTAACATTGACCCACATGGCGCCATCATCGCCATTACGGGACTATATTTAGCTGCAGCAGGATTTAATATATTCATTCCCAAACTACCCATAGACCATACTATCCCGAAAAAAAATCTGCTTTTTATATTGCGTGACTTTTATTACTCTTTTATCGCACTATGGCGCGACCCTCAAGGTCAGGTTTCACTATCAGTCACAACATTATTTTGGGGTGCAGGAGCCACCTTAAGGTTAGTAGTCATCGCATGGGCAGGCATAGCGCTTGGCTTTGAGCTAGATCACGCTACACAACTAACTGCCACAGTAGCGCTAGGCGTTGCATTAGGCTCAGTAATTGCCGCGCGCTACATTACACTTGAGAATTCTGTCAAAGTGTTACCAGCAGGCATTATGATGGGAGTGTTGGTTATATCAATGGCACTGATAACCGAATGGCATCTAGCCGCAATTTTGTTGTTTATCATTGGCGTACTCAGCGGCTTCTTTGTTGTACCTCTCAATGCATTACTTCAACATAGAGGCCATTTGCTTATCGGCGCAGGCCACTCCATTGCCGTACAAAATTTCAATGAAAACCTCGGCATTCTAATATTAAGCGGCGCATACACATTGATGGTTAGAGGCAATTTACAGATTAATCACATCGTGATTATTTTTGGTTTATTCGTCATTATATCGATGAGTATGATTAACAGATTCTATCGCCGCCAAATATAAATGCTAAGCAGAAAATGTAGCATAAAAAAACCTCGATAATTTCGAGGTTTTTTTATGGTTTTAATAGCTAGGCGGATTCTGAACCACAATAACCGTTTACTTAATGAAGCTTCACATGTGATTCTGTACGTCTTGTAATAATACGTGCCAGTGTTTGTAATGCTGTACTCCAAAATCCATGCAATGCCATCAAATGCATTTTATACAATGACTTATACATCAACCGTGCAAACATTCCTTCAATAAACAGACTGCCGCCAGCAATAGACCCCATCAAGCTCCCAACTGTAGAGTAGCTACCTAAATTCACCAACGAACCATAATCACGATATGTATACAATGGTAAATCTTTTTTCCCCGTCACTCGACATTTAATGGTTTTAATCATCATAGATGCTTGCTGATGGGCTGCCTGAGCACGAGGCGGAACGGTTTCATCTGCATGACCGACTTCAACACTTCCACGAGGGCATGCTGCACAGTCTCCAAACGCGAATATATTTTCATCCAGTGTTGTTTGTAAGGTACGATGCACCACCAGTTGATTAATACGGTTTGTTTCTAAGCCATCAATTTCTCGCAGAAAGTCAGGTGCCTTAATACCCGCAGCCCATACCACTAATGTAGATGGTATAAATAAACCGCTATGCGTAAATATACCTTTATCAGTGACTTCGGTAACACGCTCGGATGTATAAAGATTTACGTTAAGTTTTCTAAGTTCTAAATCTACAGAATTAGAAAGCTGTGGCGGCAATGCCGGCAACACACGATCACTTGCTTCTATCAACGAAATTTTAACATCATGGTCTGGATCAATTTTATCTAAACCATAAGCTGCAAGCTCACGAGTTGTGTTATGTAATTCTGCAGATAACTCTACACCGGTTGCTCCCGCGCCTACAATCACGACCTCTAACTGTCCAGCTTGAACCGGCGCAAGCTGTGTCTGCGCTCGTAATAACGCATTGTGTAAACGCCGATGAAATCGCTCAGCTTGTTCTTGTGTATCTAAAGCAATTGAATATTCATTGGCCCCTTTTACACCAAAATCATTGGTTGTGCTACCAACAGCAATAATCAAAGTATCATATTGCAAGGTACGCCTAGGAATAACCTCAACACCATCCTCATCATGATGCGCTGATATTGAGATTTCTCGCTTAGCTCTATTAAGAGCATCCATACTACCTAAGCGAAATTTAAAGTGATGCCAATGCGCCTGTGCAATATAAACCAACTCATGCTTTTCAGGGTCCATGCTACCTGCTGCAATTTCGTGTAACAATGGTTTCCATACATGTGTTTTTGACTTATCAATCAAGGTGATAAGTGCTTTTCCCTTGCGACCCAAACTATCACCAAGTTTTGTTGCTAGCTCTAAACCGCCTGCTCCTCCACCTACGATGACAACATGATGCAACGAATTATTAACTGTATTATTCATGTGAACCTTAATTAACGTTGCTTTACAATAAAAAATGGCTACTGTAATTATACGGTAGCCATTTAACTTACTCATACATCAACTATGGGACTCTTATTGCAACTAAATCATGTAGTTAGTTTAACCAAGGGGTTTCACCACCACCAGTGTACTGAGTGCGTAACCAACCTATAATTTTCAAAATAGTATCAGTATCTAGACCGTCACCTGTATGACCTGGCAGTTGTTTGTGCCATGTAAGCATGCTGCCACGCGACGTTGCACCTTTACCATTAGTGCCGCCTGCAATCGTCTCAAACATACCTTTGTCAGTATTATGTTTTGTATATTCCCATTGTGCATCAATAATGCTAGGGCCCATTAGACCGTTAGCATTACCGCCGTGGCAACCACTACAACCCTGAAAATTAAATTGTTTGCGACCAGCCTTCGCTGCCTCAGCGTCTTTAGCATAAATTTTAGTATATGGATTTTTGCATGTAGCCAGAAATTCTTTTGCTTCCGGTGTGTCTGTTGCTTCAACTTTAATAGCCAATGGGCTGTTGTCTTTTGTAGAAACTAAATTACAGGTTTCTGTAGAAGCTGACGATGCTGATGCGGCAGTGCCCGCATCTTTTTTGTTGCATGCACTTAACGCTAACAAAATTAGCATTAACACTAAACTAAACTTACCTTTACTCATTTCC
>CAINWC010000341.1 GCA_903854305.1 uncultured Pseudomonadota bacterium
AATAGTACGAGTATAGGTGTCATGAGTGAGCCACCGCCTACACCAGTTAATCCAACCAGCATGCCAACAATAAAGCCGGCGATAATGTAACCAAATTCCATATGGAGTATTCGTCAAAGAAGCAATCAAATGCAAGTTTGCGACTATATCAGGTTTAAAAAATTATTTAAGAATATGTTATTCTATGCATATAGGTTTTAATTATATAAGACCACCTATTTAAAATTAGTATTTTCAAGTTAAAGATGACAAAAATATGAAGCTGCACCAGTTGCGTTATTTACATGAAGTTGCACGTCAAGGTCTTAATATTACCAGTGCAGCTGAAGCGCTGTTTACCTCGCAACCTGGTGTGAGTAAGCAAATCCAGCTATTTGAAGATGAATTAGGGCTGCAGGTTTTTCAGCGCAATGGCAAGCGCCTGACAGGTATTACAGAACCAGGTGCACAGGTGTTGGCGTTGGCTGCTAAAGTGATTCTTAATGTGGAAAATATCAAGCGCGTTGGCGAAGAATTTAGCAATATTGAAACTGGTACCTTGACCATAGCCACCACGCATACGCAAGCGCGCTACAAACTACCAGAAGCGGTTAAAAAATTCATGAGTAATTATCCACAGGTTAAATTGAATATTCATCAGGGTAACCCCACCCAAGTGGCTGAGCAAGTGGCAAACGGGGACGCGGATATTGGCATTGCAACAGAGTCGATTAGTAATTATGACAGCTTGTTATGTTTGCCTTGTTATCAATGGAATCGTTGTGTGGTGGTGCCGCATGGTCATCCATTGTTGTCAGATGGCGTGCTCACTCTTGAAAAATTAGCCGCGTATCCGTTAATTACTTACGACTTTGGTTTTACTGGTGGAACATTAGTATCAAAGGTTTTTAGTGATGCTAATCTGTCACCTAATGTGGTACTTACTGCCATTGATGCTGATGTGATTAAAACTTATGTGACTTTAGGCTTAGGTGTAGGGTTGCTCGCGAATATGGCTTATGACCCCGAGCGTGATGCACATTTGGTACGTTTGGATGTCAGTCATTTGTTCCCCGATAGTACGACCTATCTAGGGGTGCGGAAAGATGCCTTTTTACGCGGTTACATGTATGGTTTTATTGAATTAATTGCACCGCACTTTAATCGTCATGCAGTGGATGAAGCACTTAAAACCAACGCTTGATTAACTAAAATTTTTTTAGAGGCTTAACTCATGATTAGACTAATCACTACCGGCATACTATTACTAACGTTGCTCGCTTGTAGCCATATTCAGCCTTATGCCGGTAGCCCTTTGGAACTTGCTGGCAGAGTGAGTGCGGGCATGCATGCTATAGACACCAGCAGCTCAATTTATGAGCTGCCTGTGCAAGATGGCGTGAGCTACCAAGATGTTGTAGATAGCTTAAAAAGCGTGAGTGAAGGTCTGAACTTTGTGAACCCAGCTAACTTTCCAATAGGCGAACATCTCAAAAAGCGTGGCATTGACCCGCAAGGGATTAAAGAAGTGCATAGCTTTTGCAGCTTGAGTTTGGGCGCGGAAATCATGCTCGACCACCCTGAGTTTTTGGTGTTCGCACCTTGCAGAATCGCAATTTACGAGAAACCAAATGCTCAACATCAACTTAAATTATTTATTGCCCTAGCACGCCCAACTTTTGACTTAAAAAGTATTAAAAATCCAACGCCACGCGCGCAAAAAGCCGCGCAAGAACTTGAAACTACTTTGTTAAATATCCTGTACAAAGCCAGCAAGGGCGATTTGTAGGCTATATTTTTAGAACCAATAAATTTCATTTCCAATAAGACCAATATTTAAATCCATCATTGACAACCCGGGAACAGTATGGCCGAACCGATTCTTATCGCAAAAAATAAAGACATCTCAAGTTATATCCTGCCCAAAATGGCGAATCGCCATGGGTTGATTGCCGGCGCAACAGGAACAGGTAAAACCGTGACCTTGCAAACGTTGGCTGAAGGGTTTTCTAATTTAGGTGTGCCAGTATTCATGGCCGATGTAAAAGGCGATTTAGCCGGTATGAGCCAAGCGGGCGGCGGTAATGCCAAGGTTGAGGCACGGATTCAAGAATTAGCTTTGACTGAATTTAGCTACAAAAAATGTCCCGTGACTTTTTGGGATGTGTTTGGCATAAAGGGTCATCCTGTACGCACTACCATTGCTGAAATGGGACCGCTTTTATTAGCACGGCTGTTGAATTTAAACGAGGTGCAGGGCGGCGTATTAAACTCAGTGTTTAAAATTGCCGACGACAAAGGTTGGTTACTTTTAGACCTGAAAGACTTACGCGCCATGATGCAACATGCCGCTGAACATGCCGCAGAGTACCAAGCTAGTTACGGCAACATCTCTGCCGCCAGTGTTGGCGCGGTACAGCGAGGATTGCTTGAGTTAGAAACGCAGGGTGCCGACCAGCTATTTGGTGAACCAGCGCTTAATCTTGACGATTTGATGCAAACCGATGCACAAGGCCGCGGTGTAGTCAACATTCTAGCATCTGATACCTTGTTCAATTCGCCTCGCATCTACGCCACTTTATTACTTTGGCTATTATCCGAATTGTTTGAAAAATTGCCAGAAGCCGGCGATTTAGATAAGCCAAAGTTGGTGTTCTTTTTTGATGAAGCACACTTACTCTTTAATGATGCGCCAGAAGCCTTGTTACAAAAGATTGAACAAGTCGTGCGCTTGATTCGCTCTAAAGGCGTTGGCGTTTATTTTGTAAGCCAAAACCCTTTGGATATTCCAGATGTCGTGCTTGGGCAGTTGGGTAACCGCGTACAGCATGCTTTGCGGGCTTTTACGCCACGTGACCAAAAAGCGGTTAAATCAGCGGCGGATACTTTCAGATCAAATCCTAAAGTTGACGTTGCCATCGCAATTGCTGAATTGGGTGTAGGCGAGGCACTCGTTTCATTTTTAGATGAAAAAGGTATTCCAACACCAGTAGAACGTACATTTATCTGTCCGCCAAGCAGTCGTATTGGGCCTGTTACTGATAGTGAGCGCAGTGATACGGTGAAAGCTTCCAATGTATTTGGCTTTTATGAAAAAACGGTAGATCGTGAGTCTGCTTATGAAATATTGAAAAGCCGTGCTGAACAAACAGCCACTGAAGCCAAGGCTGACGAAGGCTTCGATTGGGGCGGTATGTTTGGTGTTGGCAAGCAAGCTCCACGTGGTCGTGAAAGCGTGTTAGAGGCAGCCGCTAAAAGTGCCGCACGGGCCATTGGCTCACAGCTTGGTCGGCAGATTATTCGGGGCGTATTGGGTAGTATTTTGGGTGGACGTAAATAATAACTACCGATTCAACGCACTATTTTAAATTCAACACATTGTTAACTCTCACTCAAGCTGGCTTTGCCGAACAAACCATCACAAAATCGCGCTTTGTTGCGATGGCATTGCATTGTGCCGATGAGCGTGAGGTTGGGGCCGCGTTGCGCGCATTTGCAGCACAACATGCAACGGCACACCATCTGGCTTATGCGTTTCGACTTAAAACAGCGCAAGGCATTATTCCACGGTTTTCCGATGCAGGAGAACCCTCTGGTACGGCTGGTATGCCAGTATTGAAACTGATTGAAGGCCGTGAGTTAATCAATGTTTGTGTGGCTGTCATCCGTTATTATGGCGGCATCAATTTAGGTACCGGAGGGCTTGCACGTGCTTAT
>CAINWC010000342.1 GCA_903854305.1 uncultured Pseudomonadota bacterium
CAGGTCTGTATATAGATTTTTTATTATATTTAGTATAAAATAAACTTCAAGTATTTAATTGGTGACAATTCCATGTCTACATTAAAAAGTAAAATATTAGTGGTAGCTACCGACCTTTTTCAAACAAGGGGAATAAACTCGACTGGCGTTGATACCATTGTCGCGGTGGCTGGCACCACAAAAATGACGCTTTATAAATACTTCACTAGCAAAGAGAATTTAATTCTTGAAGTCCTTGAAAAAGGCCATCAGGATTTTCAAAGCTGGCTAAACGAAAAACTAACCGCCAATACCAAAAAGCCCAGCGAAAAGTTACAAAAACTCTTCGAGTTTATTGAAGAATGGGTCACGTCACCTAGCTTTCGCGGCATGGGGTTTATCAAAGCATCGGCTGAGTTTCCTAATGAAGAAAGTCCTGTGCATCAATTATCCTCAGAGCAATCACGCCAATTTCGGCAATATATAAGTAGTTTAGCTACCGAAGCAAACATTAAAGATGCGGATGGGTTAGCGTTGCAGCTTTCATTGTTATTTGAAGGTGCAGTGCAAGCCGAACAAATGAAACGTGGCTCTGGCGCCATGAAGTACGCAAAGAAAGCATCAAAAATATTAATTGATGGCGCATTAGCAGATTAGTTTTAAACTTTGGCAGTTTGCCAGCGATAAATAAGTTAATAAATGTAAGCAATCCCTAAGTTGCTTGCTTGTAGTAGGCAATAAATAAGATAATGTTTTTTTAAAATTATCTGACACTCATGCATACACTTATTTGCGGTTCACTCGCCTTCGACACCATCATGGTGTTTCAAGATCAATTCAAAAATCACATCTTACCAGACAAGATTCACGCCCTTAGTGTGGCGTTTTATGTGCCAGAAATGCGTCGTGAATTTGGCGGTACCGCGGGCAATATTGCTTATAATTTGCAATTACTGGATGGTAATCCGCTGATTATGGCCACTGTAGGTGATGACTTTGCGAGCTATACACAGTGGCTCAATAGTCAAAAAATTAACACTGCGCATATTAAAACCATCCCGAACAGCTTTACTGCGCAGGCTTTTATCACCACAGATACCGATGACAACCAGATTACGGCTTTTCATCCCGGTGCAATGATAGAGTCTCACCAGAACAGCGTGAATGATGCGAAAAATGTAACCTTGGCGATTATTGCACCGGATGGTCGCGATGGCATGTTTCAACATGCTCGTGAGTGTTTCGAGGCAGGCATTCCATTTTTGTTTGATCCTGGCCAAGGCTTACCGATGTTTAGTGGTGAAGAGCTTTTACAGTTCATTGAAATGGCAGATTACCTAGCGGTGAATGATTACGAGTCTCAAATCATTCAAGATAAAACAGGGTTATCCTTAGATGAATTAGCGCTTAAAGTTAAGGCGCTTATCGTGACACTAGGTGGTGCTGGCTCACAAATCTATGCGGATGGTCAACGTTTTGACATTCCATGCGTCAAGGCAATGAGTATTGTTGACCCAACAGGCTGCGGTGATGCGTATCGTGCGGGCTTGATGTACGGCATGTCTAAAGGCTGGGATTGGCCAACATGCGGCAGATTAGCGTCTACGATGGGTGCGATTAAAATTGAAAGTCGCGGAGGACAAAACCACAAACCTACACGCGCTGAAATTGAAGCCATTTATGCACAAGCATTGGTGAATGAAACCGCCATTGCTGAGCAAGCGCTAGGCTAAGACATCCCTGAACAAAAGCTCGTTTTAACCTACTAGTTAAAACGAGCTTTTAAAAACACTTTTTAAAAAAGATGGTATTTATAAGTAGCATTTTCTTATTGTGATTTAAAATTTTCCAGCTGATGTAACTGTCAACAAACAGTCATATTGCCGTCATCAATTGTTAATCTGAATTCATTAAAGTCTCCTTATTCTTAAAGGAGAGAACTCATGGTTCGTAAAGATTTTACTTTAGTTGAAAAAACAACAGAACGTAGCCGCAAACAAATTGAATTACAAGAATCACCACAAAGACGACTTTATATAAGCCTTGCACGCACGCAGGCAGAAATTGAGGAAGCCCAGCGCTTGCGTTATAAAGTATTTGCAGAAGAGATGGGTGCACAAGTTTCAGGCACTGGCGGCTTGGATGTTGATGGTTTTGACCAGTTTTGTGATCATTTACTTGTACGGGATAGCGAGACCAATCAGGTCATCGGCACCTATAGAATTCTAAGTCCTGAAAAAGCTAATGAAGCTGGCGGTTACTACTCCGCAGGCGAGTTTGATTTAAGCAGACTCGCGCATCTATTCGACCGCACAGTAGAAGTTGGCCGCGCTTGTGTACACCAGAACTATCGTAACGGCGGCACCATTACCATGTTGTGGGCTGGGCTTGCCAAGTACATGCAAATCAATAACTATGAATACATGATAGGTTGCGGCAGCGTTAGCATGTCTGACGGTGGACACGCTGCAGCCAGTTTGTATCAAAAGCTACAAGATGATTATTTATCACCGATTGAATATCGCGTATTTGCACGTAATCCATTGCCGATTCAATCATTACGCACGGATATGCAAGTAGCTTGCCCGCCATTGATTAAAGGCTATTTACGCCTTGGCGCCTACATTTGTGGTGAACCAGCGTGGGATCCCTATTTCAACACAGCGGATATGCTGGTAATGTTACCCCTATCTAGAATCAACCCAAGATATGCCGCACACTTTCTAAAATAGAGAAAATGCGCAGAATCGTACAATTACTTTGCAATCATTAAATACGGGCTTAATAGCTAGCAATAAAATCACACGATACTTTCGTATTGGTCGAATAGTGGTGCACACACTTGCGGGGGTATTGATTGCATCCTCAGTATTGCCACTGGCGAGTAAACCAATAAAACTGCGCATCATCCAATGGTGGTGCAGTCGTTTGCTGGTTGCATTTAACATTCGCGTCGTTTCTCATGGGCATATTCCCCAGGCGCACGAGCCGTTAAAAACCACTATGTTCGTAGCTAATCATATTTCATGGACAGATATTCATGCGCTTAATAGCATTGTCACGCTAAGATTTATCGCAAAATCTGAAATAAGAAATTGGCCTGTTTTTGGCTATTTAACCAGTAAAGCGAACGCGCTTTTTATTGATCGCGGCAAACGACAAGATGCAGCTCGCATTGTAAATATGGCCGCACTCTGCTTAGAAGCAGGAGATAATCTTTGCTTCTTCCCCGAAGGAACAACTACCGACGGCACGGAAATTAAGCGTTTTAAAAGCAGCCTGATACAAGCCGCTATTCAAGCCAACGCGACCATTAGACCCGTTGCAATTCGCTACCCCACTCCCAATGGTAGCGCTAATTTAGGTGTGGCGTATGCGGGAGAGACTACCATGCGAGAATCGATGCTACAGATATTGTCGCAAAAACATCCTGTCGTTGAACTGCATTTTTTAGCGCCAATTATTATCGCAGAATTGGCTGAGCAAGATAAAGATCGACGTGTATTAACACAACACGTTGAATATTTAATTCGCACTAAACTGGATTTATAGTTATTAATGACCTGAAAAATACCATTGCGCTAACAGATTATTTAAAACGTTTAACCTTCAATGGTTTATCAAGTGGATTAGACGCCACTTGCGTGATCACTTTTGTATGGATATTCATAGCGGTTAACTGCCCCCCCCACAAACAGCCCGTATCCAGTGAATATACATTATTTCTATGCTGCAAACCTAAAGCCGACCAATGACCAAAAATCACTTCTGACGTTTGCGTAGCTCTTGTAGGCACGTCGAACCAAGGCATGAATCCATTCGGTATATCTTGCAGCTCGCCTTTAAATGCAAATTCCATTTCACCTTGCTCTGTACACACACGCAACCGAGTCATCGCATTAGTGATTAATCGCAATCTAGCCATTCCTGTTAAGTGATCAGACCAACGATTTGGCTGATTACCATACATGTGAAACAAAAATTCTAAATACTGATCGCCCTGTAATGCAGCTTCAACCTCAGCAGCATAAGCCATCGCTTGCTCAGCAGACCATTGTGGCAATAATCCAGCATGCACCATTAGAAAATTATCTTCCTGGACCATCAGACGCTGGTGACGTAGCCAATCGAGCAAAATACCCCTATCCGCTGCGGCTAGCAAGCCATCCAAAGTATCACCCTTGTGCGCTTTAACAAAGCCATGAGCCACCACCAACGCATGCAGATCATGATTACCCAGCACGACCTTTAAGCTATCTTGATGCGCGTAACACCACCGTAGCACTTCTAATGAACCACTACCACGGTTGATTAAGTCACCCACCAACCAAAGCCGGTCTAGTTTCGGATTAAACTGAATACGCGTTAACAATGCCTGAAAAGCATGATAACAACCTTGAATATCACCAATCGCATAAATTGCCATACAATCTTATTACCCATAAAAAAAGCCACTTAACTTGCTAAGTGGCTTTTTTATTTTAATTAACCTGCTTAAAATCTAGCGTATCACTTAAATGCTCATTACTTACCAGCAGATGCTTTTGGTGTAAAGTTAGCGCCACTAGCGTTTGCCATATCAGCAATAGCGCCAGCAATCTCGCCATCCGTCAAAGCTGGATTACCACCTCGGGCTGGCATGCTACGAATACCATTAATAGCATGACTGATTAGTGTATCGTAACCCTGCGCAATACGTGGCTTCCAAGCATCTTTATCACCAATTTTTGGCGCATTCATTAAACCCGCCGCATGGCACATTGAGCATACGGCTTTAACCACTTCTGCACCACTTTTATCTGCATGAGGGCCCGCATCAGCACTTGCAACGTCAACAGAAGCTACTGGTTTGATATTTGATTCAGTTTGAGCAATAGCAGCCGCAGGTTCAGCTACTTCTGGCGCACCAATCACACCAAATGTCTTAGCGATTAACGCAATAATTAACGTAAAAGCTAAAATACTGCCCGGAATAATAAGAATTAGTTGCCAAAATGTTGAACCTTTGTATTCTTTATCTTTAGAGCTCATTACAGTAATTCCCCAGAATCAATTTAATATAAATCTATTATACCGATTCTTTAACTTAAGGCAAAAGTGCTTGGGCAAAGGTAAAGAGGCGTCAGATGCAACACTTTGCTATAATGGCGTAGTGATTGCGCCCGTAGCTCAGCTGGATAGAGTGTCGGTTTCCGAAGCCGAAGGTCCCGCGTTCGAATCGCGGCGGGCGCACC
>CAINWC010000343.1 GCA_903854305.1 uncultured Pseudomonadota bacterium
GCTTCAAGCACATTATCAAGGTTGCATACTGCAAATAAGCCTGTAGGAGCGAGCTCTAGCTCTTTGATGTATGACTGCATGTAAGCAGATAAATCCATGCGGAAATCATTGAGGGTTAAATCGGTAATGGATACACCACCTGCAATGTCTTCTAAATCTACCACGGCTTCTTGTAATTGCTCTAATTGCTTGCGGCGATATTCCAAATCGTTCATGCGATTGGTTTCATCTTGCTCGATGACGTTTTCTTCACCTGTGGCAGAAATGTCTAATAGCACCATCCGTCCGCTGACTCTGGCTTCAAGGTTGATATATTCATCCAGCGCCATGTTTGGCCAGAAGTTAATGAGCTGAATTTTGCTGTTTTGTGAACCTAAGCGATCAATACGTCCAAAACGCTGAATGATGCGCACTGGATTCCAATGGATGTCATAGTTAACTAGCGCATCACAATCCTGCAAATTTTGGCCTTCAGAAATACAATCAGTGGCAATGAGTAAATCAATTTCTGTGCTGGCTGACTCATCAATCTTGCTGCGCTCTTTTGAGATGGGTGAAAAGTTAGTGAGTATTGCGCCTAAATCACTGCCAATGCCTTTGAGTGTGCATTTGTTAGTGCCTGAGCCAGTCACTAAGGCTGAATGTATGCCTAGCTCATGATGCGCCCAGTGTGCTAAATGTTGATAAAGATAATTAGCGGTATCGGCAAAGGCCGTAAAGATGATCAGTTTCTTATTACCATCGTTAATTGGGTTATTCACCTTGTTTTGAATAACCACTTTAAGCTCTTGTAGCTTGGCATCCCGACTTGCATCAATCAGGTTTGAATCCGCTAACAAGTGTTGAAGCTGGTACAGGTCTTCTTGCAAGTCTTGCTTCCAAAGCACTAAGTCCATATCTTGCACTAGCACTTTAATTTTATTGCCTATGAGCAAACTTTCTAATTCTGGCGCATCTAAATCAATATCTTCAATACTCAGCGCTTCAAATTCACTGACTTGGTGTTGCTCGATTACAGTTAATAGGCTACTAACGGTATTTAGTAATGATTCAACCGTTTGTCCAAAGGAGTGAATCGAACTCTCCATGCGTTTAAGCAAGTTAATGCGCATTAAGTGAATCAAGCTTTGCTCACGATCAGCCTGCTTAAACACACCGCCTTTACCATCTTTAACCGCCATATCGTATTTGCGGTTGTATTCTTCGCGCTTTTCCATGCGCACATACTTAATTGGCGAATAGGCGCTTAAATGCAGCTTGCGTATCATGCGGTTCACTTCAAACAATGCTGGATATTGATTTTGTGTATCAATATCTGCTTTGATGTTCTGTGGTTTTAAGCGCTCAGGGAATTTACCTATATCAGCAGTGCCGTAGTATTTTTCAATATGTTTGCGTGAACGCGCAATCGTGAGAATGTCTAGTAACTTGAAATAGTCAAAATTCATGCTGTCCATGAGCACCGCAACTGTGCGCGTTTTAGGATATTGTTTCACCCACTGGTTGAAGCGACTTTGCGCTTGTTTAAGGGTTTGCTCGACACTGTGAATACCATGATCAGCAAGTGCATCATCTTTACCTTCTGTAATGAATGAAACCTGATTTTTAAGATCATTCATACGGTTATTCACTGGCGTGGCAGAAAGCATCAAAACTTTAGTTTTCACACCTGAGCGGATGACATCCTGCATTAGCTTGGAGTAGCGGGTTTTGCCATCTTTACGAGGATTATTGTTGCGAAAGTTGTGGGATTCATCAATGACGATTAAATCGTAATTACCCCAGTTAATGCTCTCTAAGTTAATTTCGCCTGACTTGCCATCTTCACGGGTGAGATCGGTATGGTTCAGAACATCATAGTTAAATCGATCATCAGCAAATAAATTGCGCTTATCGTTGACGGTGAACAGTGTCCAGTTGTCGCGTAATTTCTTAGGGCATAGCACCAGAACACGGTCATTACGCAATTCATAATATTTGATAATAGCTAGGGCTTCAAAGGTTTTACCAAGACCAACGCTATCAGCAATGATGCAGCCGTTGTAGCGTTCAATTTTATCAATAGCGCCTAGCACACCATCTCGCTGGAATTTGTACAGCTTGTTCCAAACCAGAGTATTTTTAAACCCCGTTTTACTACGGATGATTTTCTCTTCATCAATCTGTTCAATGAAATCTTTAAAGATATTGAACAGAGTCAGAAAGTATATGAATTGAGGTGGTTGATCTTTAAATAGTAATTCAAGTTGCTGCTGCAATAAACCTTTAGCTTCTTGTACTGCCGCCTGATTGTTCCAGATGGAATCGAACCAAGAGAGAAGTGCAGACGTATTTTCTGTATCAGTAAAGCCCATGTTCATGTCAAAGCTATTTGATTCAGTGTAACCAAGCCCAGCAGTAGTGAAATGTGAGCTGCCTTGAATGGCTAGGTTTGAAGAGTCACCAGCAACATGGTAAAGCGTTTGACTCACTGCACCAGAACGTTGAGTGATGTTGACTTGAGACTTGCTTGCTATCCAGCTTGCACATTCACGGGCAATCTTTGACTGATTTAATTTGTTACGCAAACGGGTTTCATTATCATCACCCGTTAGGCTAATGTTGAGATGGTCATTTGCATCAATATGTGCCTTGGTGCGCGACAATAGCAATCGCACGGATTCAATTTTTTCAAGCTCAGTTTTAAGCGCATCATAAGCATAGATCGAGAAAAGCCCTGAAATGATTGAGAGCTTAGAGTTATGCTGAATGCTTTCTTTTAGTTTGTCGCCAATTTTGGCGTTATTTTTATTGTCGATGAGCAATCTATTTTTCCTGAAGTCAAAGCTATAGTTTCTCTAGGTATAACAACTTACCATCTTAAGTGATTTGAAGCTTTATAAGTAACTTCATTGGCAATGAATATTGATGATAATTTTCAGCCTAAAATTAATCTGTTTTAACCGAAACA